>CAOKJJ010000018.1 GCA_948468465.1 uncultured Eubacterium sp.
GCCTGGCTTGCGGCGACGTTGGAAGAATGCTTAGAAACTCTTGGCATTCTGCTCAGTAAATCAGGGGCGCAGCCCAGCGTCGCTTTTAGCCACTGGCTGTAAGCCAGGGGCGGATTACGCGACGCGACCGGACGGGGCCACTGTGTCCATGCAGAATGCCTAGTGTTTCTTAGCATTCTGGAGTAGGAGCCGCAAGCCAGGCCATTTCCCCCCCCTCACCCGGCGTCCGCGTAGCCATATATATTTACTTCCGCAGCCTCGCTATTTCCTCTTTATATGGCGGATATTTCTTTTTTGCATCTTCCGGGTCTGTCAGATATGGTGTTTCGAGTATTTTTGGAATGTCCATAAAGTCTGGATGGTGGACGATATGATAAAGCGCGTCAAAGCCAATCTCGCCGTCTCCGATATTTGCGTGTCTGTCTTTGGAGGCGCCGCGGATATTTTTACTGTCATTAATATGGAAGACTGCGATCTGGTCTTTTCCGATCAGCTGGTCAAAATGGTGGATTACGCCGTCAAAATCATGTACAATATCGTATCCGCTGTCATGTGTATGGCAGGTATCAAAGCAGACGCGCAGCTTGTCATTATGTGTCACGCCGTCATATATTGCTGCCAGCTCTTCGAATGTCCTGCCAATCTCGGTGCCTTTTCCAGCCATTGTCTCAAGTGCAATCAGGCATTTGGTATCTGCTGTCAGCACTTCGTTTAAGCCTTTGATAATCTGCGCTGTACCGACGTCGGCTCCGGCTCCCACGTGCGAGCCTGGATGCAGGATTAAAAGATTGCTCCCCATTGCCAGCGTACGGTCTATCTCTGTCGCAAGAAACTCTACCGCAAGCTCGTAAGTCTCCGGTTTGACTGAATTGCCAAGATTGATGATATAAGGCGCATGGACGACAAAGCTGTCAATGCCGTGCGATTTCATGTATGCATGCGCCGCTTCTATATTTAAATCTTTGATTTCTTTGCGGCGGGTATTCTGCGGTGCTCCAGTGTAGACCATAAATGTATTTGCGTCATATTCCACTGCCTCTTTTACAGAGTTTAAAAACATGTCTTTGCCGCTCATTCCAACATGGGAACCTATTTTTAACATAAGCAAAACCTCTTTTCTTATTTCATTCGTTTATTTTCTTCCTTAACCTACTTCCCTTTATCTGCCTGCTTTCTTTTTAACATGACCATACATCCTTTAGGCATACATGGCCAAATAGTTTTTCCTCTGCAAATGCATGTTCCTGTGTTTCATCATCTAACACGGCTCCATTAAACATCCGCACTGGAAATAACACAAGCTGCCGTTCCCCGTGCCTGACATTCACGCATGTAAGCAGATCATCTTCTTCGTCATGCACGCGCGCCAGTACATAATAGTGCAGATCTTCGCCTTTCACATAATAATGAGCCAGTACCGGAAGCTCTCCTACCTCTTTGGCATTCCAGTCAATTTCGTAATCGACCATATTGCGGTCAAAAATATCGTCCACTGCATCTGCGTCTGTCTGACTGAACCGAAGCAGTTCGTTTTCTGTAATTAATTCCGCCATTTTTTTCTCCTGTATGTTTTCTTTCATATTTTATAGTATAGTATAGCGAAACTCGCTCTTTTTTACAACAAAATTTTCAAATCCTTCATTTGCAGGATTGTTATATATTTTGAGAAAAAATTGAACGAAGAGAACTGTAATAAGAGGCCTCTCCTTCCGGAAAGTCCTCTTTGTCTATCGTAGTTCACACTTTTCTATTAACTTGATGTTATCCCTCAAGGCCATAAAATTGTATTTTCCATTCCCCATGCTGTCTGACAAATTCTAATGTGACATACATAAGCATATCTTCTTGATGATTGTCCCGAAACTCCAAAGAAACCACATATCGTCCATTTGCAATTTTTTTCTCATCGGTGTCTGACAGCCCTTTGACAACTACAGTTACATCACTCCCTTTCTCATAAGTATCTATCTCTCCTTCATAAGTATCCGCAAGCAGTGTTTGAATGGCAGCAGCATCACCGTCAAAATATGCTGCCGCAAACTGTTCCGCAATCGTTTTTATAGCCTGGCAGTCTTTGTCTCCCAAATATGTGGCTGCATCATCCGTACTTCCGTCTTTTTCATGACCTGCCTCAACGGACAAAGCAAATGTATCTGCAATCACCAGCAGCTCTCTTCCCCATCCCTCTTCGGCCTCCATCGGATAGCAATAGAAAATTCCCCAACTGTCATTTTCAAATTCTTTTAATTCCGCATGATATATGATTTCCTCTTCTTGTTTGAGCATCTGTTTCTGTTTCTGATTTTGATTCTGTACAGCCTCATAACCATTGTCCGCCAGTGTCTGTGCAACGGCATCAACCGATTGGTTTTCAAAATGCGCTGTCCAAATCAGAACCTGGTCATTTGCTGCCGCTTCCCATATGTCAGTGTCCATTTGCCGCCATTCACCGTCCGGCAGATACATAGAATACCCATTCCCCATCACAAGTGCAGCCTGTTTTTGCTCCTGCACCCCTTCTTTCAAAAAAGTAAGCGTGGCTGCATTGGCATTTTTGATATTTTCTGCTTTGGTATTATCATTTTTGACATCACCCTTTTTGACATCTTGTTTTTTCATATCTTCTTTTTGGATTTCCGCTTTTTTGCCTGTTTCTCTCCCGGTATCCTCTTTGGCAATCGTGCAGCCTACCAGCGTACCGAAAATAACAGTCAATATCATCGCGCTGATGAATATAACGGCTCCATTTTTCTTTCTGTCTTTTTGTAAAATATTTTTAAATCTTTTTTTCATAATTTTGATTCCTCCATAAAACTGCGTTGATAAAACCGTTTTTCTGCCGCACTGCTTATGGAGCATGGACAGCAGTGTTTCCGTATATGCTTTCCTCACATCATAACCAGAGCCGAAGACAACCCGTTCATCACAGGACAGTTCCATATCAACAGTCGCTTCCTTTTGCATCATCCATATAAAAGGGTTCCACCAGTGGATGGCATTTGCTGTTACAAACAGCAGTTTCGTATACACATCCTTCCGTTTCAAATGAACGAGCTCATGTTTCAAAATAAAATACAGCTCTTCCGGCGTATACTGCTCTCCCGGCAAAACCAAAACCGGCTTCAAAAAACCGATCATCATAGGACTTTGAGCCTTCTCATACACTACTGCCTGTATCGTATGCCTGATATGCAATTCGTGCTCCAGCTTGGATATCTGACTTAAAATTTTGGCATATTCTATTCTTGTTCCCTTTTTCATCACTTGCCGTTTATAATGAAAATAGCTGATAACATGTACCGCCATAACAATCAGGCATCCCGCCATCCATACAAAAGTAAAAATATCAAGCATCGTAATGCCCGCATGATTTTGCCCGGACTGCAAGGTATGCCGTGTCGTCATGGGAGCCGTCATTTGTGCCGGCACCTCGACGATCAGCCGTCCGGCCGGTATTGCCGTATCTGTCTGGCCGATATTTTTATCTTCCCATCCAGGCGTCATCTGGGTATGTATCAGAGACAGCACGCCTGCTGCAATCTGCCCGTCCGTTCCGCTATATGGGACAAGCAGCCGCAATGCAAGAAATATCCAGATCAGATACTTCCATTTTGCCGCATATCTTTTATCTAGCATCGGCGAAAACAAAAGCAATACGATTACAATCAAACTAACCGATATTGAAATTCCGATAAAGGATAAAAAAATATTGGTCATTGCCCATCCTCCAATTCATCCAAAAAATCTCTGAGTTCCTGAATATCAGAATTTTGAATCTCCTGGCTGCTGTATAATGTAGCGATCATATTCTGTATCGAATTGTTATACAGCTTTTCAAGAAAATGTCTGCTTGCTCCAGCCTTATACGCATCCTCTGCGATAACCGACGTATACAGGTTACTCCCTGTGGACCGGTCACAACTGACGAATCCTTTATGGACCAGTCTCGTTAATGATGTCATAAGCGTGGAAAGCTGCCATTGTCTGCGTCCTTGCAGTTTCTTTAAAATATAATTAGAAGTCACAGCGCTCTCACTGTCCCATATAACCTGCATAATTTCCAGCTCAGCTTCCCCCAGCTTTTTTAAACTATTTCCCATGTTGTCGTCCCTCCTTATGTATTATACCTCTGTATAATCAATTATACAGTCGTATATTCAAAATGTCAACCCTGTTTTTTATGTACTTTTCTGAGTAAGGAATTGTAAATAAATAACAGTTCAAGGGTTATCTGAACTGCTACATTTTTGTTAAAATGCTGCATCTGTTTAATGATAAAAGAAGTTGACAAACCGCCCTGCTCCATATAGAATGATTAATGGAATGGACATATTATCCAAAAAATAATGCAAACGGGGTACGATGATTATGAAAAGCATTCGAAAGAAAATAACAGTATGCCTCATGCTGACCATCGTGATATCGTTGATGGCGGCTGGCATATCGGGTATTATCCCAAGCTACCGGAGCACTCTTTCTACCGTAGAACACATGATGAGTTCAACGGCAGTCCTGGCGGCGGAACGTGTCGAACAGGAACTGAACGCCTACAAAAACGCAGCCATGGATGCCGGCTGCATTCCTCAGCTTTCAGACCCGAATGTGACAGTAGAAGAAAAACAGGAGCTGATTCAGGAACGGTGCGGTATGCATCAGTTCCAGCGCGGAAATATTATCGGTCTGAACGGACACAGCATTTTTGACGAAAAAGACTATTCTGACCGCGAATATGTAAACCAGGCACTGCACGGCAATATCTATGTATCCGAGCCACTGATCAGTAAAATTACCGGAGAGCTGTCTATTATGGCGGCAGCGCCGATTTATACCAACGGTATATACGGTTCCTCTGTTGCAGGAGCTGTTTATTTTGTCCCAAAAGAAACTTTTTTAAATGACATCGTATCTTCTATCCACATAGGAGAAAACAGCCGTGCTTATATGATTAACAAATCCGGCAGCACCATTGCCGATATTACGCTTGATACGATAACCGTCCAGAATATTGAAGCTGAGGCTTCGGAGGATGCTTCTTTAAAAGAACTCGCTCAGATCCATGAAAAGATGCGGCAGGGGGAAAACGGTTTTGGAAGTTATACAGCGATGGATAACAGCGGTGAAAAACCAAAAGAACAAAAGATGTTTATCGCTTATGCCCCTGTACCAAATACCGATGGCTGGAGCATCGCCGTCACGGCGCCGCAGCAGAATTATCTGGCTGCCGCACAGCAAGCCATGGCGATTAATATTGCTGTGATTGCCGTTTCTATCCTGATTTCCATGATTGCGGCGCTGCTTTTGGCAAACAATATCGGAAAACCGATGAAAGCCTGTGCCAAGCGCATGCAGCTGCTTGTAGAAGGTGATTTGGAAACGCCTATGCCGAAAATAAAGAATAAGGATGAGACAGGCATGCTTACGGCATCCGCCGCTTCACTTGTAGAAGGGCTTGGCCTCGTGATCAACGATATCAGCTACCTTTTAACTGAACTGGCGAATCAGAACCTGGATATACATACCGAGCATGAGGAAATCTATGCGGGCAGTTTCCAAAATATTTTACGTTCCATGCGTCATATGAAAATAAAGCTGAATACAATCATGCATCAGGTCAGCCACTCTGCAAGCCAGGTATCGGCGGCCAGCAGCCAGCTTTCAGCAAGCGCTCAGACATTAAGCGAAGGCACTGCTGAGCAGGCCAGCTCCGTACAGCAGCTGGCGGAACGGATGAATGTCATATCCAAAGACGTAAAAGATACAGCCAGCGAAGCGCTTGACGTACGCAGCCAGACACATCATGCAGGAGAATCCGTTTCCCTTTGCAGCAGCCAGATGCAGAACCTGATGCATGCAATGGATAAAATAAAAACCTGCTCCGATGAAATTGAAAAGATACTGAAAACGATTGACGATATCGCGTTTCAAACGAACATACTGTCGCTAAATGCCGCCGTAGAAGCGGCACGGGCCGGAGAAGCCGGAAAAGGGTTTGCCGTCGTAGCGGAAGAAGTGAGCAGCCTTGCCCGCAAATCCGCCGAAGCGGCGCAAAATACCTCCGAGCTGATTGAGCACTCTGCACAGGCTGTCCAAACCGGCAGCGAAATCGCGCAGCAGACGGCGGAGGTACTGCAGGAGGTAGTAAAAGGCATCCATTCCATAACTGCCTCGATTGACAGCATTTCCACTGTTTCCAACGAACAGTCCGAAGCCGTGTCGCAGGTTTCCGAAGGCATTAACCAGATTTCAGCCGTTGTCCAGAGCAACAGCTCCACGGCACAGCAGGGCGCCGCGGCCAGCGAACAGCTGTCTGCGGAAGCGGCCATATTAAAACAGCTGGTAGAACAATTTACACTCGCAACAGAAGAGTAACTGCAAAAAGCCCCGCCAATCCTGGCGGGGCTTTCTGTTTTAAAAGTGATGCATATGCTGATAAACGCCCGTCGACGCATAAACGCGGCGCATAATCTGCGGGCCAAAATATCCGGCCGATTTTATCTGATATGTATCCAGCCGCAATTCGTCCCAGTGCATTAAAAAGCGCAAGAATGGATACTGCCGCGCTTTCAGGTGATACTAAAACAATGATGTAAAGTTGAAGAACTTTGAATATCGGGCTGTCAGTATTACAGCTGTAAAAGACGTATGGTATCATAATATGATCAATGTTTGAACCATACGTCTTTTTCTGACCCTAGAGCGTGTCTTAAAATTTCCCCCCTCCGCCTCCATGTGTCGCCCCTGAAGACGATGTATGCGTGCTGGAACCGCCCGAATGGCTGGAGGTATTTATCTTACCCGTACCGCTGTCATTGTCCTTCGGCTTTTCTCTGCGGTCAACATGCCGGTACAGGAACATGTCTTTTTCTTTTGTCAGCTTCATACTGCCGGTTTTTACATAACTGTCTGCCGCTGACTGGCTGTTCACCGATTTTAGTTTGCTTCTCATAATTCCTGTTGCTATGAGCGATATCAAAAACGCTGTGCCGAATGCCATGATCAAATACTCGACAAACGCAAACGGCTCTTTTGGCAGATGATCGGCATCATATGGCATTCCTGTACGTGCCTGCGTTACATAATCATCACACAATTGCGCAAACCTCGTAAATGCCGCGGCATATTCACCATCCTTTAGGTCATCCAGAAACTGTTCCGACATATATTCCAGGCCCGCATCGGTAACTGCCGTGATCCCAAAGCCTGTTGTTGATATGTACCAGTCCCGTTCTTCCATGCTGATAAGAAACAGTATCCCATCTTTTTCTTCTCCAAAGCCATAACCTTTCCTGTCATAATAGTCATCGGCATATTCCATAGCTGATTTTCCATTTAATGATTTCCTTGTAACTACTACCACATCCACCTGCTGCCTTTCACTGATCTCATCCAGCTCGGCCAGCAGTTCTGTTTCCTCACTGTCAGAAAGCAAATCCGCCTGATCTGCAAGCCTTGACGTTTGATTACCGGCCGCAAATACAGGACATACAGAAAAAAACGCAAACGACAGCGTCAACAGTATCAGATAACATCTTTTTATCATGCTTTGCATTTTCCTTCCTCCTACAGCATCCAGAGCAGATAAAACAGGACATACAGCGCTGCGCCTATGATTCCTGTCAGTCCAAACAGCCATTTTCTGTATGCTGCCTTATCCAGCGGCAGGTCCCCTGCCATCTTTCCATTCTGCCCGTTCATCGCAAACAGATAGTTCTGACCGTTCCATGTCGTGCTTAAAAGCCAAACCGGAAAAAGGGCATATGATACCTTGCCATTACGCAATTGGATGCTGCCTGCTTCTTTTGTAACTGTTGTATAGCCTTTCACGGTTTTGTCAAAAGCCGTTTCCGCGCTTCTTCGGATACGTTCATTGGCACGACCGATGCTCTCTTTACTGTCTACGTCATATTTATCCGCCAGATATCCTGCCAGATACGCCGTCTGAAAATCCACAGCTTTTGAAAAATCAAACGGCTCCAGGGACTCCATTAGATCGTCCGGCATCTTTTTCGAACCATCTACAGGAACCTGTGTGAACTTCATGCGTCCGCCCCTGCTGACATGAAAAAAACTTGTTTCGGTGTAATAATATCTGCTGTCGCTCCATGTCCGTACTTTTGTCGCTTTATAGCGCATATTGACATCCGCCCTTGCGTCAAACAGCCAAAATGGAACATACACGCCTTTCACTTCACGAATATGGTTTTTATCCTTAAATGCCTTTGGGAGCAGTCGCTTCCCGGCATAAAGATTGTTTAACGCCTGCTTTGCGGCTTTTTTATCTAACTGGAACGGAATCACATAATCTGGCTTTAGCGCACCCGAAAGCCGCCCGATCATAACGACCGGATTTCCACAGAATGGACAGGACGTGGCCGCCGTATTTTCATCACATGTAATCTCACCGCCGCACGATCTGCAGACATAAAAGCACAGCCCGTCATCCTCGCCGTCCTGCCACTCGCCTCCTGCAGCTTCTTCCCATTTCATATCATCCGCCTGGTCGTTTTTCAATTCCTCGTCATAACCTGCCAGCGTTTCCATCTCAAATTCTGTATCACAATAGGGACATTTCATTTTCTGCAGCGTACTGTCAAAAGCAATCGCACCGCCGCAGCACGGACATTTATATTGTTGTATTGCTGCCATTTTCTTTCCTCGTATTTCCTGTTTTATTTGTAAATGCCTGTTTTATTTTTGGATATCAGATTCATCAAAGATATCCCCGCATTCCGGGCAGAATTTTGGCGGATGCGCAGGATCCTGCGGTTCCCATCCGCATTTATCACATTTGTAAAGCGGCGCACCTGCCGGTTTTTTTAACCCGCAGTTCTGGCAGAACTTCCCTTTATTTACCGCACCGCAGGTACAAGTCCATCCGGTGTTGTCTGCCGGTTTTGCTGATCCGCATTCCGGGCAAAAATTACCAGCTGCCGTCGCGCCGCAGGTACATTTCCATGTATTTGCCTGTGTCTGCTGCGGCCTGGCCTGCTGGCCCATCGCAAACAGGTTCTGTGCGTTCATGCCGCCTGCGGCATTCATCGCCATACCCATGCCTACAAATCCGTTCATAGCTCCTGCCGGATTCGCGGCTGCCGCTTTCATAGCGTCTGCCTGCGCTCCTGCCAATGCAGCTCCCGCCATATTCGGATTCTGCAGCACAGCCGTACGCTGAAGCTGCTTGATCATCTCCGCGTCTTCCTCCGGCAGGGTAACAGAGCCAAGCGCTATGCTGACCACCTTTAGCCCCCGCAGCTCGCCCCATTTAGCAGAAAGGGCGGTATTCATCGCCTGTTCCAGTTCCGCCGTATGCGAAACGATCTGATTCGGCCGCATTTCCAGATCAGAAAGTCTGCCAAACGCAGGCTGCAGGGCGCTGATAAATTCTGTTTTCAGCTGCCTGTCTAATGCGTCACGGGTATAATCTTCTTCGACATTACCGCAGACATTCGTGTAAAACAGCAAAGGATCCGTAATTTTATACGAATATACACCGGAACAGCGAATCGACACATCTACATCCAGACCAATTTTAGAGTCCACGACACGGAACGGGATCGGATTTGGCGTACCAAATTTATTGTCTACCAGCTCCTTTGTATTAAAATAATACACGCGCTGATCCTTGCCGGTATCGCCGCCATAGGTAAACCGTTTGCCGATCGTCTGAAAGGTCTGGATAATGCCTTTTGACAATCCTCCGGTAAAAATGCTCGGCTCTGTAGACGTATCATACCGAAACTCTCCCGGCTCCGCACATACCTCTACCACTTTTCCCTGTTCTACAATCATCATGCACTGACCGTCAGCAACAGCAATCCCGCTTCCATTTGATATCACATTGTCATTCCCTTTTTTATTTGATGAGCGGGAACCTGTACGTTTGCGGCCTTTTGTAACCATAACCTCTTTTTCCATCGCGTCACAGTAAAAAAACTCTTTCCACTGATCTGCAAGCGTTCCGCCTGCCGCACCCAATCCTGCTTTTATAAGTCCCATTTTATAATCTCCCTTCTATTATTATGTCCTGTTTCTGCTGTTCCCCAAACACGACCAGCAAATGTCCGACCAGAATATCATAAGCCGCATTGCTTATTACAGTATATCACATTCTCCCAAATAAATGGAATATCATGTCACAAAATGACTAAAAACCGCATCCAACCGACTGTAATGCCGCAGCTGCTAAAAAGACACACGCAAAATGAACCTGCCTTCATGAACGGAAAACGTGTAAATGCCGTCATACTTCTCTACAATCGCACAAATGCTGCGTACCCCGATTCCATGCCCTGGGTTGTCCGTAATCGGAATCCCGTCTTCAAATACAATATCATCCCCACAGGAATTCACACACTGCAGAAATAATCTGCCCTTCTTTTCATAAGCAGAAACTTCTATGGACGCAGACCGTCCCTGATCTTTTAGCCCCTGACAGGCATGCAGTGCATTTTCCAGCACATTGGACAGCAAAATGCACAGGTCGCTTTCCAATACGTGGATATCCTGAGAAATCTCTGCCCGTATCTGAACAGAAATATCATATTTTTTAAGCCGTCCGGCAAAAGAAGAAAAAATCAGGTTCGCTGCTTCATTTTCACAAAAAAGAGTTATGGGGTATACTTCCATTTTGGAACAGATTTCACGGATAAGGCACTGTGCCTGCCCGATCTTTCCATTCTCAAGACATGTCAAAAGATAATGCATATGATGACGCATATCGTGACGGTAAATTCTGGTCTGCCGCTGGGATTCCCGTAAAGCTTCCAATTCACGAACCGCCTGCGCAACCTGCAGATACAGGCTTTCCTGAACCTGCTCTAATCTGCTGCGTATCCTCCCCTCCTCAGAAAAACGGATGACAAAAAACAAATAGGACACGCTGCATACAAAAGGCATAAACTCCACAGCAACTAATTCACCTTTCCAAAACATGTTTGTATAAATGCGGGTCAAATAAGCGAATCCATAATATACTGCCGGTATCACGCCAAACCGACACTGCAAAGAAACCGCACACCGTGAAACAGAACGTATGGCTGGCGCAGCAAACCGTATTAAAACAAATAACAGCGGCAATGTCACAGCCAGTTCGGACACATCCTGCATCATAGAACCGCCGGAAAACACGGCCACAGCCAAAAGCGCCAGCCAGCGGCGAAGCTGGCAGCAAAGATACGCTGTTAAAACGGAAATGACCGGCCAGAGGCATCTTTTATTCAGAACGCATAGCAGCACTGCCAGCGGAACATGCGTAAGCAAGGGATAAATCCGTTCTACAAGCTCCGTATCAATAAAAAAATAAACCGCTCCCTGGAAAATTAAAATCATTGCCATGCCGCCCAGCAGAGCCAGCCGCTTTTGCCAAGTCCAAAAAATATCACAAAATACCGCCGATAAAATCATTCCAAAAATACCGACAGAAATAAGGCTGAGAATATGTATGCTATTCATGGCAAAAATACCTGCTGCCTCTGAAATGCGTATTCGAGGTACCGGTTTTTAATCTCGGAGCACTTGCCATGCGGAATCGGAATCTTCACCAGACTGTCCATGGTAATCGCCTTGTATGAAATATTCAGAATATATTCCATATTAATTACAAAAGAACGATGCACACGCAGAAAATTCTCATGTGCGGCAAGCTTTCCGCACAGTTCATCCATACTCCCGACACTTTCTAAAACGGTTCCATGTTCCATATGAAATAATAATGTTCGTCCGATGACTTCACAGTATTCCAGCTTACCCAGATCAATTCTTGTGATGCCGCTTTTGCACCGCATAATCAGGCTTGTTTCCCTTGCCTTTTCACATTCAGAAATAACAGAATCCATCAATTGAAAAAGCCTTTCTTCCGCCACAGGTTTGATCTGATAATAATAGGCCCCGACCGTATAAGATTCTACCGCATATTCGGACGAGGACGTTAAAAAGATAATTTTTACAGTGCTGTCATACCTGCGGATCTGCTTTGCCACACTGATTCCATCTTCACCAGGCATAATGATATCTAACAGCAAAATATCAAAATGTGTTCCCTTTTCAATCACTGTAAGCAGTTCAAACGGGCTGTAAAAATCATGGCATGCCAGCTTTCGGTTACACACGATACTATATTTCTCAAGCAGCTGATTGATTTCATTTAAAACCGTTTTGTCGTCATCACAGAATGCTATTTTAATCATGGTGTGCTGTTCCTCCTCTGCGTAGTTCTTCAAACATGCTCTAAAAAACCCGCCAGAACCTTTCGTCCTGGCAGGTACAACTTGTTCGCCATATGTTTTCTCTTATTATTATCTTCCTATATGTACTTTACCGCATCCGAAACTCTAATAAAAATATCCCCACAAGTATAGCATTCTCATAAAACAAATGCAAGTTTTGTCATGAACCGACCAGGAAATGTCATGAATCTACAAATGCCTTTTCATACCATAAAGCTGCCTGAGCATTTGTCCTTTTTTCTTAGAGCCTCTTCTTTCAATGATCCCTTTTTCTTTCAGCCAATAAATTCATTTTATCTTTACTTTTTTACCCATTTTCCCATTTTACGCCCACCAACACGTTCAATAATATTTCTTCCCACCATTTCTTTCATAATCCGTTTCACTGTTCTTTCTGAGCATTCCAGTTTTACGGCAATCTGAGCTTGTGTCACTTTGGGATTTTCTTTTATTACTGATAATATGTTTTCTTCTAAAGTGCCATTTAAAGTGTCATTTAGTCCATTTTTCACTTTAGACTGCTCTAAAGGCGTAAATTTCACCATAATATCTTCTAAATGCAATGTATACTCAGGAATCGGTACACCATAACTTTTACATTCCTCACATATTTTCTCTATCCCACGCCCCCATGTTTCAACATAGCCTGCACGAAAAAATCCATTTGCTATATTCGGATTATAAGGTACTGAACGATGGCGTTTCATTAACGTTTCTATCGTCCAGCCAACTGGGAAAACACAGTCATTACTAATATATACTGCATCCTCATGAATCCTGATCTGTATTGGTATCAATGCAGCATAATTGGAATGGATAATAGCATTATATACAGCCTCCCTGACAGCCGCCTTTGGAAGCGGGTATGTTTCTATTCTTGTGACATTATCGTAAGAAATAATTGCTTTCATGTATTTGAGATAAATCAGCTCAATCACACGGTCTGCCTGCATAAACAAAGAACCATGAATCTCATCCTGATAGTGCAAGTCAGCTCCTTCTCCAAAATAGCCAATTTTAATATAAGCACCTGTTACCCATTTTTCTGGATTCCGGTGAAATAATAAAATCGCTGCTCTTTTCAACTTACCGTTTTCAATCAAGCCAAGGCTATCAAGAAGCTGTCCATTATCCATATTCAGGTCTTCTTCTATCATTCTTCCGCTTCGCAGAGCCTCATTTCGAAAAATGTCAAAACTCTCTTTATCCAAATCATCAACTGACACGCCATCTACCGGAACCGCATCCCATTTGTATCCAGTTTTAGACGATAGAAACTCCGTCAATGCTGCACCTCGGAGAAGTTGCTTTGTGCTGCCGCTTCGGTAATGGTATTCTCCTTTAAAATTCACGGGATAACTGCTGGGATTAACACATATTTCAATGTAATCTTTTTGATCTTGTGTCAACAGATTTACATCTACAATTATTCCAAGGATATCTCTGACTTTATTTGGAATATCTTAACAGCTTTTTACTGCTCTCAATCCCAATAATCGTACCATTATCATCTGCTCCAATGTATATTCTGCCGCCTTGTGCATTAGCAAAACCACAAATCCATTTTAAATATTCATCATGCCAAGATTCTTTCCATTCTATGTTCTGACTTTCTGCCATACCAGACTTCTCCTGTATCTTAATTCCTATTTTCCAGCTAAAACTATAACCATATACAATTTCTTGCGTATTCTACTTCAAGACACTATTTATATCTTTTTGTGATGATAAGATATAAATCATTCAATTCTTCCATAATATTTTGAATCTTTTGTTCATTGTCAAAACTTATATGCGCTTCTTTTGAAAGATTAGAAATTTTCTTATGTATCCTATCTTTTTTATCGTACTTGGGAATATAAATGCGGGGCCTGACTGGATATGAACGAGAATCTGACGACTTTTGAACATATTCAAATGCAACAGGAGTATTCATTATTCCACAAATGAAATGTGCCTCATCTAAACTAATATAATTCCCTTCACTATCCTCACAAATTGATACAGCATGATTTTGAAATTGTGGACGCTTCAAGCCACCCCAATTAGTGTTGATATTCTCTACTACTGCCGCACCCCATTTGGTATTATCCCTAAAAACAACATAACAGTCCGCAAAACTATATGCACCTACTCTTGCCAGAGCATAAAATTCACCTTTTTTTCCGATAATCCGCTCATTGTATTGAGTCTGTGCAAGAATCAGTTCTTTATACTTCTGATAAAAAGCCGCCAAATTGGGAGCACGCCTGGTTAACTCCACAAAATTAATTGGCAAACGCACATCCCTCTCATCATAAGGAAACGGAACAATATACCCCGATATGTTGACATGAAACGGAGTAATATCCACACCTTTAATTAGAGGATGTAAAAATTCAGTTTCCAATAATTCCACCGTCTTTGGTACATGATATTTTGATTTTTTTACTTGTATATTGGTCAAACTTGTACATGTCTGAGTAGATGGAAAACCTGATTCTTTGAAAATAGTCATTTCCTGAGGGTAAAACTCTATCCCTTCTCGTCCTTTATAAAAGGATTGTCCTGCGATCGACATGAAATCTTTCAGTTGTTCTCTTGACTCCACATATGAAAACATATTTTTTGTTTCATGGCATGTTGCTGCGATCCTATTTTTAATTGTAAAATGTTCATTCAATATTATTTCTTCATATTCATCTACATTATCCCCCTTGTTCAAAATATATTCATCTACATCTATTCCATCTTTGTAATCGCATTCCTGTTTAGATAAATAATATGTTAAAAATTTTTGTGTCACAGGTTTGAATGGATGTCCTGCCTTGTTCCAATTTACAAATTTTTGAAAATAAAGTCTAGAGTTATCCGATAAATAAAACCTACGAAATCCTTCATAAGATGGTTGAAATATAAGCGGTTCCGGCATAAGAAACCCTAAAACACCTTTATCCGCAAGCCAATTTTCTGCCGCGACATTTGAAATCAATGCACAAATATTAAGATTTATCCCTCCTGTCACTCTATCACCTGAAAATAACTTTCTTGAAATGCATAATGATTTTATTCTATCTCTATACCCGGACGGTAAATTCTTCCAATCAACCCAGGGCGGATTTCCTACTATAATGTCAAACTTTCCTAAATTTGCTGTTGCCAAATAATTAGTAACAATACGCGCCCATATTCCATTCCAATGATTTCTTTCAAGTTCTACTAACTCAATCGAAAGTTCTTTCAGTTTTTTTATAATCCTCTCACTCAAATCTGTCGGATTAGCAAGTTCACTTAAGCGTTTATAAATACTATCTACATCTAAAGACTTTATAAATAGCTCAATTTCTGTCATTGCTTTTGAAAATTCAAACAAATTTTGAATCATGCTAGCAGGCACTAGAATTTCTATTGGATTCAATAATGTATTAATTGTATATTCCAAGCAATCAATACCATCGTACTTACATCTTTGAGGCACATATGAGGAATCACCCAAATAAATTGGTATCTCAATTTGTTCTTCATCATCTAATAAATGTGCAATATTAATAAAATAATTTACACGTGCCGTTAGTGCTGCCACAGGATTTAAATCAATCCCCTTAACGCGAGATAACACTTCATGCAATTGTTCATTTGCACTTTTTTCTTTTGTTTCTTCCAAAACTTTATCAATCATAACAGTGATAAAAGTTCCCGAACCACAACATGGATCCAACCCTCTCCAATTACGAACACCTACTTGTTCTAATGCTTCCTCAATAACCTGTCGCGCCAACCATCTTTTGGTATAATATTCACCTAACGAATGCCGTACTGACGCTGGAATCATTCCCTGATATAATTCTTTAAAAAAATCTGATGATTCAGAGCTTACATTCAAAACTGCTTTATTAGAATACAAATTCAATATTCCAAAAACATCTGAAAGTTTTTCTGCAATCTCATCCGTCCATTGCTCTTTCGATGTATACCAAGAGAAAAAGTCGCCCTCCAACAAATTAGTTATCCCATAACTACGGAATACGGCTCCTTCTTCAAGAGACACCAAATGCTGCCGCATTGCCTCCGATTTAATTCCCACTAGACTTTCAAAATCAACAAAAGAAGATTTGTAACGTGCTATACTCACAATCCTATATGCAACTATTTTAACAATAATTGCATATGCTGTTTGCAACGCAAATAAAGCAGAATATTCTTCATCATTTCCATTCAATGTTACCCCCAATAACATCTCTAATGACTGTTTTCTATCTATAATAGCCTGTTGCTTTGACGAATCATCTTGTGAATCATGTGCAAGCCGAAAAAGTTCCTTCCATTCATTAAATAACATTTTTGTCTTTGGTATCATAGCTCCAGACAAATTCTGATATAATGCCTTTACTAATTGAAATGCGATACCATTATTTTCAGATGGGTTGCAAAAGCTATCCACTAAATTCTTTGAATTCAATGCTTTTAAATTCAAACGTATTGCATATTGTATAAACCTATCTAATTGCGAGGAAGAGAGCTTATCAAAATGTTCAGAATATATTTTTTCACCTTTCCGCATCACAAAACAACCTTTTGTGCCATCCGTGATAAATCCAACAGATCCCAAATCAGGTGGTAACCCAAGCAAGTAGTCAGAAATTTGATTACGTGCTTCATTTTGCATACTAATATTCTTTAAAGTTGATGGCTGCTTAAACTCAACTACAAGCGCTCCGATTGCCGAATCTGCCCGACCCTTTGTAATATGACGCTTTGTCGCTATGGAAACTTCTTTCACAGGATTATATTCAAATCCAAGAGGTTCAAATATTTGTCTGTAAAAAGCAAATAACTCACTATCAAAATACCCTTCAATAGTAGCCTCATTAGGGGCATTTTTTGATTTGTTCACAATACGCTTGCTCATCTCTGCCAAAAGCTGATGATATTCTTTCGAATGAATTATCATTGTATATTGCTTATTTTTTATCGTTTTAATCTTTTTTAATGTACTCAACATGCTCTTCCATCCATATCTATCGTTATCTCACGTAATATATTTTGAATTTTACCACATCCAGACAATTTCCTCAATTTAATAATTCAGTTTCCTAAATTAAACAAAACTTTTTTCTATATTGATATACATTCAAATGATACCGAAAAAAGTACGTTCTGTGCCAAACTGCCGATATAAAATACCTGAAATAATATAATGACCAAAATCAGAACTAAATGATATTTCGGTCATTTACCATTATGTAATGTAAATGCGGGACAAAAGGATACGCAGGTATCTTCTGACACTACGCAGAATGCCAGATCTGCTTCGTCTGGTTCGAGTTTTTTTGTGGTACAGGTTCTGGTTCGAATTCCGATTCGAATTCCGGCTCTAGCTCCGGTTCAGGTACAGGTTCCGGCTCAAATACAGGCTCCGATACGGAGGATACAAATAAAAGCAATATACCGACACCTTCCATGGAGGATATTCAAAAGGGGATTACCACAAAGAATACAACGATCACAATCAGCGACACTGGTGATGACTCGAAAGTATACTGGAAATTATTCTTCCAGCTGAATCCGGATGTAACTTTTTTTGAAGACCAGCCGGAACGGGAGCTTCAGTATCAAAAATTTTGCTTGTTAATTTCCAATGGCTCCTTTATAATGGAAATAAATTATCTTTTATTGATCTATCCGTAAATGATCAGAAAGGCAGATTTATGGGAATTTATCTGAATCCGGGAAACAAAGGCTTTCAGGAGTCCATCCGCTCTAAAATATATGTGGACAAGACAAATCTGATTGCATGTACAAACGAACTTATAAATACAAAAGAGAAATATATCTGCGTCAGCAGGCCGCGCCGCTTCGGTAAATCCATGGCGCTTGAAATGCTGGCTGCTTACTATAGCTGCGGCTGTGATTCCAGAGAACTGTTCGAGGGCTTTAAAATCGCGCGATCCCCTGCTTATGCACAGCATCTGAATCAGTACAATGTTATCTATTTAAATATGCAGCAATTTCTGATCGAAGCAGAGTCCGGGCGTGTGACGGAATATCTGGAGCAGGAAGTACTTGAAGAACTGCAAAAAACATATGGCGGTCTTTTCACGCGAAAGGGCATAGGGCTTGCCCGCACACTGCGGGAGATTTATATACAGACGGACCACCAGTTTATTTTTTTGATTGACGAATGGGACTGTATCATGCGGGAACGACAGGAATCAGAAGCCCTGCAAAAGCACTATCTCGATTTTCTAAGAAATCTGTTAAAAGATCAGGATTTTGTAGCGCTTGCCTATATGACGGGTATTCTGCCTGTAAAAAAATACGGGCTGCACTCTGCCCTGAATATGTTTCGCGAATTCTCCATGACAGACCAGGCTGAATTTGAAGAATATACTGGTTTTACAGAGAAAGAAGTCCGTGCGTTATGCAGCCGGTTTGACATGGACTTTGCTGAAACGGGCAGCTGGTATGACGGATACAGCTTCACACAATTCCATCATGTCTATAATCCCAAATCTGTGGTAGAAGCAATGCGCCGCCGCAGATATTCCAACTACTGGACTTCCACTGAAACGTATGAAGCGCTTAAAATCTATATGGATATGGATTTCGACGGACTGCAGCCGGACATGATCCGTCTGCTTGGAGGAGGACGCATCAGAGTCAACACACGCAGTTTTCAAAATGACATGCGCAGCTTAAAAGTAAAGGATGACGTGCTTACCCTGCTCATTCATCTGGGTTATCTGGGTTATGATTCCGATACGCAAGAGGCATTTATTCCAAACCGTGAGATTATGGAAGAATTTGAAAATGCCATGAGCGTTGGTGGCTGGGCACAAATACTGAATTTATTAAAAGCTTCAGAACAGCTGCTGCATGATACACTTGCAGGAAATGCCGAAGATGTCGCAAAAGCGCTTGACAAGGCACATGCACAGGCAGCTTCTATATTAACCTATAATGATGAGAACTCTCTTGCATGTGCCATCGGGCTGGCCTATTACAGCGCAAGGAAAGATTATAAACTGATCCGGGAACTTCCTGCCGGAAAAGGCTTTGCGGATATCGCTTTTCTGCCGCTGCCGCATACGAATCAGCCTGCCCTGCTGGTAGAATTAAAATATAACAGCTCTGTGCGTACTGCAATCCAGCAGATAAAGGACAGACAGTACACACAGGCGTTTGATGATTATACCGGCAGTCTCGTGCTTGTCGGTATCAATTATGACAAAAACAATCCGAATAAGCCGCACAGCTGTGTCATTGAAAAAATCCAAACATGAAACACGGAAAGGAGGATAACATGTCTGAAGCATTAGCCCGCACAAACATTTATACAGAAGATGATTACTATGATCTGCCTGAAAACGTCAGAGCGGAACTGATAGACGGGCAAATCTATTACATGGGTGCTCCCAGCAGGGTACATCAGAAAATACTAAATTTTATGAATACAGAAATTAACATCTATCTTCGTTCCAAGAACGGCCCCTGCGAAGTCTATCCAGCCCCCTTTGCTGTCAAGCTCTTTCATGATGACAGCACGACTGTAGTAGAACCCGATATCAGTGTTATCTGCGACGCCCATAAACTGACAGACCAGGGCTGCACCGGAGCCCCCGACTGGATCATAGAGATCGTTTCGCCAAGCAATCCAGGCCATGACTACGTACACAAATTAAACCTTTACATGAACGCTGGTGTGAGGGAGTACTGGATTGTAGATCCCATGGAACGCGAAATATTCGTATATTTTCTGGAACAAAATAAATTTAAGGTTAAATCTTACAGTTTCCAGGACAAGATCAAAGTCAACATCTATGACGACCTATGGATTGCCCTCGCGAAACTGCAGCTGTGACCTTTCCATATTGTATCCGGCAGCGGTTCTTCTCATTCTTCTCATAAAAGTCCCCGCTGCCGGTAATATCGTTTATCGTTCCGTGCCTTCTGCCTAAGCCAAGCTTACAAAATCATCTGAACAGTCTCTTTCCATCCTTTTCTCTTTTTTTCTCTTACCGCAGCATCCATCTTCGGCTCATATCTGTTTCTGCCAATTCCCTCCATAATCCTGCTGTCGTAAAGTTTCAGCGCGATTCCTGCCGCATATGCCGCTCCTATTCCGGACATCTCTTCCGCCTGTGATACACTTACCCTTGTATGGAGCAAATCGCTTTGAAACTGCATCAGATACCCGTTTTTCGAAGGGCCGCCGTCTACCCGCAGCTCTGTCACAGCATCTTGTGTGTCCTGCGCAAAAGTCTCCACAATATCCATAATCTGGTACGCAATACTTTCCACCGCCGCACGTACGATCTCTTCCCGGCGCGTAGTCCGTGTAATGCCATATAAAAATCCCTTGGCCTGGCTGTTCCAGTAAGGCGCCCCCAGTCCGGTAAATGCCGGAACAAAGTACAGGGAATCATCCTGCTTTGCGGCCTGGCACAAGCTTTCTGTTTCCATCGGGCTGTCAATCATTCGGACTTCATCCTTGAGCCATGTAATAACCGCTCCGGTATAATTAATATTTCCCTCTAATACATAATTGACTTCCCCGTTAAGCTTCCATGCCAGTGAAGTCACAACGCCGCTCTTACTGTCAATCGGCACCGTTCCGGTATTCATCATGATGGAAGAACCTGTTCCGTAGGTTGCTTTGATCATTCCCGGCTGTACGCAGCCCTGCCCAAACAAAGCCGCATGGGAATCTCCCAGCACACCCTGGATTGGCACCGCCTCTGGCAGAAGCCCTTCAAAATCCGTCATCCCAAAGCAGCTGTCCGAATCACACACCTGCGGCAAACACTCCGGCAGCACTCCGAAGATCCTGCATAGTTCTTCATCCCACCGGAGCTTGTAAATATCAAAAAGCTGTGTCCGTGAGGCATTGGAATAATCGGTCTTATAAGAAACGCCGCCTGTAAGCCGGTAGACAAGCCATGTGTCTATCGTCCCCATCCCAAGCTCTCCGTCTCTCGCCTTCTGCGCTGCCCCTTCTACATTCTCTATCAGCCATGCAAGCTTTGATGCCGGAAAATAAGGAGACAGTGTAAGCCCTGTCTTCTGCCTGATAATATTCCCGTTTCCGGCTGCTTCAATCGCGTCACAGATGCCCCGTGAACGGGAACACTGCCATACTACCGCGTCCGCCAGAGGCTTCTTCGTCTTCCTGTCCCAAATCAGGGCTGTTTCCCGCTGATTGCTGATTCCTACCCCCGCAATCTGCGCCGGATCAATCCGAAGTTCCCCTTCCTGGGTGTTGACAAGGAGCTGCTTGACGACACGCAGCGTATTCTGATAGATTTCTTCCGGATCATGAGACACCCAGCCCGCCTCGTTTACAATCTGGCGGTGGGGCAAATCTTCCCTGTGAAGCATCCGGCCATTTTCATCAAACAGCAGCGCTTTTGTCCCCTGTGTGCTCTGATCAATGCCGATGATATATTTTTTATTCATTTTCTGCTCATCCATATATCTTTCTCCATATTTTTCAGGAGCCGCCGCAAAATACGCAAGCCCTCCGCAGCAGTTCCTTATTCGTTACTTTTCACGGGTCAGGCAAGCGTCTCGCGCACTTTCTTGGCAATCCCTTCCGCATTCAGCCCATAATAATCAAATACCTCCTGGGATGTACCTGTAATCACCGGTGCGTCCGGCAATGACATGTTCACGATCTTCTTCGGGCAATGCTCGCCAACGACTTGCGCAACCATAGAACCCAGCCCTCCAAATGGAGCGTGCTCTTCTACCGTGATAACTGCTTTTGCTTTCCCTGCCTCCCGGATGATCGTTTCCTGATCCAGCGGTTTCACACAGTACATATCTACAACCGTGATACAGATCCCATCCTCCGCCAGAATCTTTGCCGCATCCTTTGCCGGTTTTACCATCTCGCCGCATGCAATGACAACCGCGTCAGCAGTTCCCTCTTTTGCTCCGTTCACTACAACCGTAGCACGATCCAATGCAAACGGGATCTCCTTGCCTGCTGCTTCATATTCATCATAAACCGGGTCTACCGCATTTCTCCCTACACGGATATAGGCAGGTTTTTCATCTTTTAACAAAGCCTCCGTAAGCTTCTTTGTCTGCAAATGGTCACTTGGCAAATATACCCTCATATTCGGAATGGCGCTCATAGCCGCAATGTCCTGCGCGGAATGATGGCTCATGCCCAGTGCGCCATAGCTGACGCCGCCGCTGATACCGATTAATTTCACATTTGTATTCGAATATGCCACGTCCACCTTGCACTGTTCATAGCTTCTCGTTGACAGAAAACATGCCGGCGATACCGCATAAGCTTTCTTCCCGCATTTTGCAAGCCCTGCCGAAATACTGACCAGATTCTGCTCCGCAATCCCTGTCTCTACAAACTGCTCCGGATAGGTATCGGCGAAAGGCGTAAAGGAACCGCTTCCTCTTGAATCGCTGCATAATGCCACAATGCTTTTATCTTCTTTTGCAGCCTCCATCAACACTTCACATATCATCTGCTTATTCGCTATCTTTCCCATTATGCCAAGGCCTCCTCTCTCGTTTTCAGATCTTTCATGATCTGCGCGTACTCTTCATCCGACGGTACTTTGTGATGCCAGTTTACTTTGTTCTCCATAACTGAAGAGCCTTTTCCCTTGACGGTATTCGCGATTAAGACCGTTGGTTTTCCCTTGACGGTTTTTGCTTCCTCAAATGCTGCATGAAGTTCATCCACATCATTGCCATCCTTTACATCAATCACATGCCACCCGAAGCTTCTAAACCTCTCATGCAGGTCGTCATGGGCCATCACCTCTTCGGTTCCCCCGGAGATCTGCAGACGGTTGCGGTCTACCACCGCACAGAGATTATCCAGCTTATAGTGGCTGGCTGCCATGGCTCCCTCCCATACGGAGCCTTCCGCCAATTCACCGTCGCCCATCACCGTATAGACCCGGTAATCCCGCTTGTCCATCTTGCCGGCCTTCGCCATCCCCACACAGACCGGAAGTCCATGTCCAAGGGAGCCTGAATTCATCTCAATCCCCGGCAGCTTGTTATTCGGATGCCCGATAAATTTGGAGCCGAATTTACTGAAAGTCTCATGCAATTCCTCCTTCGGCAAAAATCCTTTTTCCGCCAGCACAGAATAATATGCTTCCATAGAATGACCCTTACTCATAACAAAATAATCTCTGTCCGGTGCATCCATATTTTCAGGATTTATGTTCATCTGGTCAAAATATAACTCCACCAGGATCTCCATCACACTCATATCCCCGCCGATATGTCCTGCCTTTCCCGCACGGATCAAGTCTACAGTATCCTGACGCAATTGATACGACAATGCTTTCAAATTCATAATAGTCTTCCTTTCTATCAGTTAAAATCATTCTCCACGCAAGTAAGCCTTCACTTCTTCTTCAATCGGATCATACAGATCCGGCTTCACCCCGATATACTTGCATGCTTCATATAATACCGGAACAATGTCTTTATGGATTCCCACGCAATGATGGATATAAGGCCCTTCTACGATCTTCGCTTCCAGACGCTTGATGTTATCCACCTCTACCCAGAGATAGGTTCCCATGCCTTTCGGTCCGTCTACCCCCTTCGCCCTTCCAAGAAGCAGGGAGTATTCTCCATTATCCCCGTCAAACCGGCAAAGTGTCACATCCCCATGCTTTGCTTCCGCAGTCAGGCTGCCCGGATGGTCAAATGCCAGCGGATAAGTAAGCTTCGGCTTCTGCTGTGCCACAGACATCGGCCAAGGCCCGCAGTGCTGCAGCAATTCACCATTGGCGATATCCGGATGACGAATCGTCCAGTCCGCGAAAAATGATCTGGTTTCACCCATACCTGCCGCTTCTGCCAAAAGCGCCGTAACCGCTCCATGAATATCCGTCTCACAGACTACCGGGATACCTTTTTCATTCAGGATCGCATTTGCCGCACAAGGCATAATCCCGATCTCCGTCTGCAGGGCATTCCAGCACTGAATCGCTGCCGCCTGACATCCATATTGCTGAATCAGTTCCTCCATCGCAACCGCAAGCGCTGCAACATTTTCCACCTCATTGTCTTTGATTTCAATTTCCATCGTTTTCTGAATATAGGAAATCATATCCTTAAGCTTTAAGCCCTCTGCTTTTACGCCCTTGATTTTCTCCGTCAGCTCCGTCATCGGAATCGGTGAAAGCTGAATGTTGAACTTTTCAAGCAGCTCCCCTTCATTGCACATCGTCGTCCAGAAATCAAACGGACGGGTGGAAATCTGCAGGATGCGGATGCCGCGGAAAGTCTTCACCACATTGCATACCGCAAGAAAATCACGAAGTCCCCTCTCAAACACCGGATCATTCAGTCTGCAGTTCGTCATATAAGTAAACGGCACCTGAAACCTTCTTAATACTTTTCCGGTTGCAAAAAGCCCGCACTGCGTATCCCTTAACCGTACTCCGTTCTCATCCGGCCGTTCATCCAAAGGCCCCCAGAGAAGCACCGGCACGTTCAATTCCTTCGCAAGTCTCGCGCAGACATATTCTGTCCCGAAATTACAGTGCGGCAGGAATAATCCGTCAACACCTTCCCGTTTGAACTTCGCCGCGATCTTCTTCACATCTTCGTCATTATACAAAAGCCCTTCTTCGTTGATATCGTCGATGTCAACAAAATTGATCCCCAATTCCTTTAGCCTGTCAGCGGTTAAGCCGCGGTACTTAATCGCGTCCGGCGCACTAAAAATACTCCTTCTTGTCGGTGCATAGCCCAGCTTCATACTTACCATCATTATTTCCTCCTTCTTTTTTAACTTCTTTTTGTTAACAGCTTTTTGTTTCCTGCTTTTTTTCTGCTTTTTGTTTGCTGCCTTTTGTTTGTTTCTTTTTTTAACTTCTTTTCTTTTTCTGCTTTTTGTTTGCTGCTTTTTCTTAACTTCTGCCCAGATTATAACTTACTTCCTACTGAATTTCTTCAATTAATTAAGTATTTTTCACTTAATTAATCACTTAATTCTTGTAAAATATTCACTTATCCTTTATACTCAATTTATAAAAAACAAACTCGGTTAAGCAATGAACATAAATCTCAACTGCGCATTGAACTATATTTTAATCTGAAAGGAAGACAGCAATGAGTATTACCGCAAAAGAGTTAGCAAAAAAAATAGGTGTTTCCGCCGCTGCCGTCTCCATGGCATTAAATAACAAACCCGGCGTCAGCCGCGAGACACGGCAGATGATCTTAGATGAAGCAGAAAAAAACGGATATGATTTTTCCCGCCTTTCCATGAAAAAACCAACCGGCAGGAATATATATTTCGTTTTCTATCGCAAACATGGCGCCGTTGTTACAGACACTCCGTTTTTCACACAACTGTCTGACGGAATCAGCGAAAGCTGCAAGGAAAACGGCTATAAGCTGAACCTCCGCTATGTGTATGACGATGGTGAAACTCTGTCCGAACAGATCGAAGATATCCAGTATTCCGACTGCTGCGGCATCATCCTGCTCGGTACAGAGATGAACGCGCAAGACTTTCAAAGATTCAAATCCCTTCCACTTCCCCTCGTGCTGCTGGACACCTATTTCGAAACGGTACAGACGAACTATGTTCTGATCAATAATGTACAAGGGGCATATCTTGCCACCTCCTATTTGGTCAAACGCACCAGACAGCAGCCCGGATATCTGCGTTCTTCCTATTCTATTGGAAATTTTGAAGAACGGGCAGCCGGATTCTATCACGCGATTCGCTCCGGCGGCATGTCTGCTTCCAAATCTATCGTCCACAGGCTCACCCCCTCGATTGAAGGCGCCTTTTCCGATATGATGGAAATCTTAGAGCAGGAAGAAGAACTGGCACAGTGTTATTTCGCGGATAACGACCTGATTGCCGTCGGCGCGATGCGCGCATTGAAAGCGAAAGGATACCGGATTCCGGATGATATTGCGATAGTCGGATTCGACAACATAGAATTCAGTAATATTGTGGAACCAAGCCTGACGACCATCCATGTGCCGAAAAAAGAAATGGGGCAGATAGCCGCGGAACGCCTGTTTCATTTAATAGAAAAAAAAGAAACAACGCCTGTCAAAATCGAGATTGCGACTCGTCTTGTCAAGCGTCATTCCGCATAAAAAACAAGAGCTTTGGCATTTACGTTTAATGCCAAAGCTCTTGTACCAGTATTATCATGGCTTTCTATTCAGTTAAATTATCTCGGATACGTATTTTTCCATTCATCTTCCAAAATATCAGCACTCACTATCGCTTTCGCTTCGATCTTCGTCGTATCCACAGCCTTGATGATATTGCCATCCACTCCAAAGCCTGTTATCGTAAACTGATAGCTGACATTCTGCGGCTTTTCAGCTAGCTTTCCAAGCTCTTCTTCCAGTTTTTGCATACACTTGTCTTCCAGCGCTTGATCGTAAACTATCAAAGTAACCTCAGATTCTTCAATTCCTTTGTCTGTTGCTTCTTCACCTTCATGAAGTGGCTCCGGCGTATATTTCTCTCCGCCTGCTGTCTCATAACAGAACGTCATGTCAATTTCTTTCTCACCGTTACTATACGAATCTACCGAACCAGAAAATTGATCGTTTTTAGCGAATACAGACTGGAATGTTCGTTTTTCCGTTATCTCCTTAAAATCCCCTCGATTGAAAGAGTCATTCCATTTGAATGTTCCACCCGGCAATTCATCCGGAATCGGTAATGGAGCAATCGGAACCTCCACCTTAAGGTAATACTTCCCATCTTTCTTCTTCAGAGCTTCCAGACTGGATCCGCTGATGATAACCGTAGCTTTGATTTCTTCTACAGAAATTGCGCTTTTCAGCACTTCCTCTGGCTGAATCTTTGGAATCTTCGGCCCGTCTCCTGTCCATTGCGGCAGTTCCACCAGTTCTGTTGGAAACAGCTTCTTCTCTTTGTCATAAACCATGATCAGTTCATTGCCCTGAACGGTATCAACCGGAATATTTATGGAAAATGGTTTTTCCTTATATTGCTCCTCACGGATATTCATATAATCCCGCAGATACTGTCCGAGCACCTCTTCATTCCATGTCTGAATCGAAACCTCAATTTCTTCACCTCCGGTTTTTTTCTCTTTATCTGCAAAACGGAAATGCGCCCTCAGACCGCTCGTTTTCTTGGTGTTGCCTGCCAGTTTATATTCGCTGTTTTTGTTAGGCATAGTGGAGATGGCTCCCACGCCCGAATACCAGTCTCTTTGATCTCCCACGCCTACACTATACTGCATCTCCAGTTCCGGCCGGTCTTCAAAAAACGTCACATCTTCTTTCAGAACATAATATGTTTTCCAGTACACTCTTGAATTATCACCATCTTTGCCGATTGTGATCGCTTGACATACCGCCTGAACCCCCTTTTGAATATCCTCCATGGAAGGTGTTGGTATATCATTTTTATTTGTATCCTCCGCATCAGAGCCTGTGCCGGAACCAGAACCGGAACCTGTTCCCGATCCGGAACCAGAGCCGGAACCTGTTCCCGATCCGGAACCAGAACTCGAACCAGAACCCGTTCCCCAGTTAGAACCAGACGGAACAGAGCCTGTATTCTGCGTTGCGTCAGAAGATATCTGCATATCCTTTTGTCCTGCATTGACATTTGCAGTCGTTCCATTGGAACGTTTCACCGAAATGATTTTCGATGTCAAATTGCTGATCGCTGCTTTGATGCCTGCTGTCACCAGAGACACAACGCTGCCTTCTGCTCCCTTTTCAAACGTCAACGACGCAGCTGCATGCAGCGAAAGCACCAGCGGCGTTTCGGATACGATCTGTGCATCTGCTGCCGTCTGCTCTACCGATACGGACAAATCATCCTCCGGTTTGCCGGATACATCCAGCTTCATTTTAGACTGGATGCGGATCTGATCCGCTTTTCCGTTTACTTCCAGCTTTACGTCAGCATCTGGCTGCGAAAATGTCAGTTCTTTCACATGTGCGCCCGGATTTACGATCATACGGGCCGCTTTTGCAGTAATCCGCATTACATTGCCGACTGCTTTCTCAATCCATGTATCCGGTTTTACCGCACGGATTTCCACGGACTGGAACACCCCGCTGTTCTCAATGTCTGCGGCAGGCGTATTTACAATCAGGCTGACATTCTTGTAGGAACCTGCAGGAATTACAAATTTTGCGGCATTTTCAGATGCAATCGTAAGTTTTTTCATACTTGTGTTCTGCAATGCCTGATCTAACTGCTCCTGCGTGGAAACCTCTGTTTCCGTAACCGGCGTCTGCTGTTCCGGTTCCGGCATAGGCACCGCATCCTTTGCCGCAATCACGTTTACCCTGCATCTTACGGTTTTAGACGTATGTTTTTTTCTGGAAGTTGTTTTCAGTACCGCTTTTACCGTCGTCCTGCCGATGCCTTTCCCCTGAATCTGAAAGCTTTTTTCTGTCTTGGCGGATACTGCCGCAATACTTTCGTCATTCGTGGATATCTTTTGAATCTTCCATCCTGCCGTATTGTTTTTCAGCGTCATACGATTTTTCTGCCCAACCTGCAGCGTCTTAAACGCCGTGCGCATGCTTACATACGGCTTCGCCGCGGCCGATACCAGCGTTATATTTGCCGGCAGAAAAGAAACTGCTGTCGCAACAGACAGGGAAACCGCCAGCACCTTTTGATACAGCCGCCTCCTGCCCTTTCCCACACATGCTTTCCATGCGCGGCAAACACTTTCCTGTTTCATTTTGAATCCTCCTTCATAATGATAAATGACCGAAACATCATTTAGTTCTGATTTTGGTCATTATATCATTTAAGGTATTTAATATCAGCAATTTGGCACAGAATGCACTTTTTTCGGTATCATTTGAATAATAGCAATCATTCAGATAACCCTTGAACTGTTACGCATTATCGCTGTATTCGTACAAAATATTGTACGAAATATTGACAATCCTATCAATACCGAATATACTATCTTCAAAGGAGAGTGGTCATATGATAGCAACTAATTTTTCAAATGTAAGAAATAACTTCAAAGAAGTTTGCGACCGGGTTGTGCATGATTTTGATATTGCGATCATTACGAGAAAAAATGATGAAAATGTTGTACTTATGTCCCAGGCGCAGTATGATAACCTGATGGAAAATCTTCATATAAGAGAAAGCAAAGCGAATTATGAGTGGTTAAAAGAATCTGTCAAGCAGGCTGAGAATGGAAAACTTGTGGACTTTGACGTGGAGGATTAATTTATGAATGTATCTTTCACTGAAAATGCCTGGAATGATTATCTTTATTGGCAGAAGACGGATAAGAAAATTGTCAGAAGAATCAATGAAATGATCAAAGATATAAAAAAAAATCCGTTTGAAGGACTTGGAAAACCAGAACCGTTAAAATATGATTTAGCTGGAAAATGGAGCAGAAGAATAACAGATGAACACAGACTGGTATATCAAATGGAAGGGAATCATTTAATCGTATTTACCTGCAGATATCATTATTAAAAAGAACGGCGCATGTCCGCTCTTTCATAGAATATTTTAACATTAAATACCTTCTTGTTCTTCATTTATCTGCATTATAACAAGGCCTGACCCATTGGTTCATCGTCGTCATCTATTTCTACAATAATATCTGCATAACCCTCCCCGGCTTCTCTGTTAGAGGATACGGCCCAGTTTCCTTAATTTTCCGGCCTGGTATTTGGTGATTTTCATTCACCAGCATCGCCGCGATTGAAAACGCCGTCTCTTTCGAAAATAAATACTTTTCGCTTGTAAAAACTTCAAAATTCGTTATAATTGTTTGTAGCAGCAGATGATTGGAACAGCGGAAAATGAAAAAGAGGGGAGATATGTTTATGAATATATTTCATGGGGAAGTCAAAAATATCCAGATTCAGCAAGATAATCATTATGCGGTTCAGATACAGTCTGCAAATGAGGCGTTTGATTATGACGGGCTGATTCAGGTAATTGAGAAAATAAAAGAAAAAGAAAATGAAGATCAGTTTGATAAAGAATATCAGGAAACTGCACAGCAAGTCAAGGAGCTGACAGAGCAGATCGGTGAACTGGCAAAGCAGAAGCGGGCTCCTGAAAAAATCCGGAATCTTTTGCAGCTGCTAAAAAATTTATCCACTGGTGCTGCCGGAAGCCTTCTTGCATCGGGTATTTTGCATCTGATTGAGCCATTCCTGAACTAAGAATCCGAAACTATTTTTTTGTAGAGTACTCAGTTTTGCAAAGGTCATATGTGGGATAATTGTCATTCTTAAGGGCTGTGAGTTTCCGAGAGTACTCTTGCACGGTGCGGAGGTGAAAATGGTGCACAATAAGACTCAGGATACAGGCTGCACGAATCTTTTTCAGGATCAGGTTTCCAATATGCAGGTGCAGCAGGGAAACAGTATTGCAATCCAGACTACAAATAATATTACATACAATTCCGCTATAGAAGAATCTGACAGCTCTCAAAAAACGAATGTCATTACATATGGCCAGAATATAACGTTTACCAATCATTTTATTGGCAGGGATTGTGAAATACAGGAAGTATTGGAAAAGCTGAGAACAAGTAAACGTATTCTGATCAAAGGACTAGGCGGAATTGGAAAAACAACTGTCATGCAGAAAATATATCATATCCTTTTAGATAAAATAAAAAAAGAGAATCTGGATATGCAAATCGGATATTTTGATTACGAAATATCAACGGCATATACGATTTATAAGGCACTGGGATTTGAAAAAACAAATGATAAAGCTGTTGATCTGGAACTGGCCGCAAAGGCGCTGCAGGATTATTCGAACAAAAAAGATACCGTAATATTTATCGATAATGTGCCAGCAGACAGGCATAAAGAGCTGCATGAATTAGACTGTTACAGCTGCTGGATTATCCTTACATCCAGACAGCAGGAATATGACAGTTATGATACTGTGGACATTGGGAGATTAGGCCTGGAAGACTGTATCCGCCTGTTTCAAAAGGAAAGCAGATACCAGGGGAACACGGCAGATTTAGAAAATTTAATCGAGAATATGATCGGAAGGCATACTTTAACAGTTAAACTAGCAGCAAGAATATTAAGAAAAAAGCACTGGCCGGTCGAAGTATTAATAAACAAATTAGAAGATACTGGCTTTGATATTAATTATAAGGATGAAGGAGAAGAAAAAAATCTCTTATTGCAGTATAAAAAGCTGTATTCTGTTTCAGAACTAAGTGAATCCGAAGTAAGGGTATTGGAATCTTTTTCATTAGTCCGGCATACGAAGTTGCATGAAGCATTCTGCAGCAGGATTCTGGAAGAAGACGAGTTTTCCTGTCTGAATGAGTTATATGAAAAAGGATGGCTGGAATACGAACAGACGAATGCAATCTATTCCATCCATCCGGTTTTTGCAGAGCTGATTTCGGAAATCAGAGAGATCAGCCTTGATGATCATAGGATGCTTTATCATTTTATAGACCAGCTGACAAAGAATGCCAAAGAAACAGAGATGCTCCAAAAGCAGGATTACCTTGCAGCCATGATTTCATTTGCCAGATATATCCCGTTACATGGCAGCCATTGCAGGGAAATCAGTAATTTATTGATCAATTGTGCCGGTGTTGCGCTTGTATTTGCAGAATATCATGGCGCATATGCAATTTTAAAACGGATTGGTGAAAGTGACGAAAATTATATAAAAGCCCAGTTAAAATTAGTAGATATCTATGTATCACAGAGCAGGTTTCAACAGGCAGATTCTATATTTCGCTGCCTTTCTTCCAAAATAAAAGAAGACAGCACACAGTTTATCGATTATACGATTGATTATGCCATTTTTAAAGAAAAAAGTGCAAAATCAGAAACGGACCGCAGGGAGGCAGTCTGCAGCCTGGAAAAAATGATCAGTCTGGAAATGGATGACATGCACAGAAGCTGTATTTATAATTGTCTGGGTGGCTTTTATACGAATTTATCCCCAGATGTCAGTAATTTTAAAAAATCGCTGGATTATCATAAACAGGCACAGCAGATCAGGGAAAAATACAAAGAAGATTATCCTATGGACCTGGCAAGAACGTATAATAATATGGCAAATAATTATTATTATCTGGCACGTGCAGGGGAACAGCCGGATGAAAATTTATGCAAAGCAGAAGCCTTTTACAAAAAGTCTTTAGAACTGAGAAGGCTGGTATTAAATGACCGTCATCCAGATATTGCAAGAATTTATGTTAATCTTGGAAATGTCTATCTGGAATACGGCCGTTTCGAAGAAGCATTGCAGTTTATGGAAAACGGATTAAAAATAAGGCGGGAGGTTTTAGGAGAGCATGCAAAAGAAACAGGCCTTACCTGGCGGAATATGATCAAAGTATATTTAAAACGCAATGACAGGCAAAAGGCAGCTGAATGCAGAGAACGGTCAGAAAAAATTTATGCCTTCTTATATGGTGAAAATTCAGATACATATCAGGAATTAAAAAAACAAAATGAAAAAATTTTTTTATGTCAATAGAAATCTTTTTCTGCAGTCTGGTTTTTATATTTCCACTGCGGACAGCACGATCCTGCACTTGTCCTTGTAACAAGCTATGCCATACTTAACAATCTCCCGCTTTGTCGTTTCATGATCTCCTGCTTCATGGATAAAATGCCTGACTACATCATTGCCGGTAATTTCCTGATTGCGCTGCTTGCCTATATTGATAGGACGAACAAGCGAAAATAAATAAACCTACCTTGTACTTGGCGGTCTAGGTAGGTTTATATAACTACTACGGAGGTCAACCACTTTGTGGGCGGTTGCTCTTTTTATATTCTTAATATAGCATATCTTAGCTTTGATTGCAAGAGCCTTTTTGTCTGTTTATATCTCTGGCATTATGACAGTAACAGTTCAGGTAGGTATGCGCATTTACTGCACAGACCGTATGAAAATGTAGCGGCTGCAGACATCCAGCCCATCGCGAAGCGATTTTCAATGGCCGGATGCGTAACAGTTCAAGGGTTATCTGAACTGTTACCTGTGCTCAATGAGGAAGCCTGTTCTCATAAATCTCAATCAGCTCCAGCACCATCACCTTAAAGCACTCCGCACTCATCATCTGATCCTCCGCATGAACCAGCAGCAAGTCAAAGGGCATCCCTTCTCCTTCCCCCTGCATCTGCAAAAGATCCTGATGCGCGTCATGCCCTTCCACATAGATCGCATCCGCCTCAGCAATCTTGGCATGAGCCTCTTTAAAATCTCCCTGCTTGGCACACTCCAGCGCTTCCATATATATACTCCTGGCCGTACCTACAGAGGCGATAATTCGAAAGTCAATTTCCTCCATTTTTGCCTTGAGCTCTTCTTTTGTCATGCCTTATCCCTCCATCAGCTTCTGGGCGCGTTTCACGACCGCAGCCCCGTCCATCATGCCGTAAACCGCCATATCAATCACCTCTACCGGCTTGTCAGGAAAGATTTCCTTGACAAAGCCCAGCTTATAGCGAACCTGCGGTCCTAAAAAAATCACATCCGCATCCGCCCCATGAGTCTTGGCCGTATCCACTGCAAAGGCGGCAATGGAGCACTCAAACCCCATGCTTTCAGCCGCCGCGTTCATTTTTGCCACCAGTGCACTGGTAGACATCCCCTGGTTGCATAATAAAATAATCTTTTTCATCTTAATCTATCTCCTTTCCATTACTTGCAATGACTTTTTGATACCATGCAAAAGAATCCTTCCTTTTTCGTTCCATGGTTCCTCTGCCTTCATTATCACGATCCACATAGATCATTCCATAGCGTTTTTTCATTTCGCCGCTGCTGCAACTTACCAGGTCAATACAGCCCCAGGCCAAATATCCCATCAGCTCCACGCCGTCACAGACTGCTTCTCTCATCTGGCGAATATGCTCCCTCAAATAAGCAATCCGGTAGTTATCGTGAATCTTCCCGTCCGGCTCCACGGTATCGGATGCCCCTAAGCCGTTCTCTACAATAAACAGCGGCTTCTCATATCGGTCATACAGCTCATTCAGCAGAATCCTAAGTCCCACGCTATCCTCCTGCCATCCCCACTCACTGCTTTTTAAATAAGGATTGGACAGTCCAAAGGCCATATTGCCGACCATCCGATGTCTGGAGCGGTCCGCGCTGACCACATTGCTCATGTAATAGCTGAGAGCCAGATAGTCACTGGTGTACCGGGCAAGCGTATCCTTATCCCCCTCCGCAAGCTCAAGCTCTATGCCATTTTCCTGAAAAAACCTGGTCCCATAGGCTGGATAATGCCCGCGCAGCATCACGTCCGCAAAAAAGAGCGAGACACGTCCCTGCTGCATATTCGCCAAAACATCCTCCGGCGCACAGGTAGCGAGATAACTTAACTGGCTGGCTAACATCATGCCCATCTTCCCGTCAGGAACAATTTCATGACATAGCTTCACAGCTCTGGCAGCCGCGACAAACTGATGATGGGCCGCCTGATAAATCATCTGGCTGCGGCGCGGATCGTCCGTCTCCACATGAAATCCGCCTCCCAGCTCCGGCATCATGCTAATCACATTTATCTCATTAAAGCTCATCCAGAAGCGGACTTTATCTTTGTAACGCTCCAAAACCGTACGGGCAAACCGCTCATAAAATCCAATCATCTCACGGCTCTGCCAGCCGCCGTAGGTCTGACACAGGTAAAGAGGAGTCTCATAGTGTGTGATGGTCACCACCGGCTCAATGCCGTATTTATGCAGTTCGTCAAACAGATCATCATAAAACTGAAGTCCTGCTTCGTTGGGTTCCTCCTCAATTCCTTTTGGATAAATCCGGCTCCACGCAATGGAGGTACGCAGTGCCTTAAAACCCATCTCGGCAAACAGGGCAATGTCCTCTTTGTAACGATGATAAAAGTCAATCGCCTCGTGGCTTGGATAGTACATTCCTGGGTCAATCTCCCTGCCAAAGGTATCAAACCTCTTCGCACCGATGCCCAGGGTATCCGGCGTTGCCGGCAGCTTGCCGTCTTCCAGCCATGCCCCCTCACACTGATGGGCCGCTATTGCTCCTCCCCATAAAAATTGAGGAGGAAATGAAAATTCCGTGTTGCTCATATGTAATCACCTCTCTTGGCATTACTATAATGCAGCACGGAACACAGTTCAACGTCAGAAAATGGCGGATTGGCCGTCAGAATTGTTACATTCCTCTTCCCATTTGATTCGGTCATAGCGTTTGAAAAACGGGTAATACAAAATGATATCCGCCAAAAGCAGCACAGCGCATAGAAGCAATCCCCGCAGGCTCCCACAGGTCAGCATGGATGCAATCCCCACAAGATAATACACATTGATTTCAGCTCCCGTAGGCGGCGGTACCAAAGGAATGAACTCCATACTCAAATAGCAGATCCCCAAATTGACCAAGGGAGCCAGCACAAATGGAATTCCAAGCAAGGGATTGAACACCACTGGGGCCCCAAAAATCAAAGGCTCATTGATATTAAAAATAATCATTGGAAAGCACAGCCTGCCTAAACTTTTAAGAGTCCTGCTCCTTGCCTTTGCAAGTATTAAAAGCTCCAGCGCCAGGGTTGCGCCGCACCCTCCCAAAAAGACAAACGGAACAAGCAGCCAGGCCGGATATGGAGCAGGCACCCCTTTCGCAAAGGCATTCAGATTAGCATACATCATCATTGTATGAAAAGGCACTATCACGGCATACATCGTCATAGGCCCGTGAATGCCTATTACGTACAAAAGTGAAGAGAAAAAGACAAAGATCGCATAACCCAGGTATCCATCCGATATCAGGGGCAGTACTGCATTCATCGCTGCCTTGCACAGTTCAAAGGCATTTGTCCCAGCACCCAAAAGCAGTATCCGAAAAAGCATCATGGCACTCAATACCCCAACCGTACCTGCAGTCCGCAAAAACATGACCGAAAGATGATATCTGCCAAGCAGCGCAGCCATGCGCAGATAAAGACCGACTGTGAAAATCGCAGTCACAAGGGCGATCAGAATCCCGGAGCTGCTCAGACATTCCAGGGGTATGCTGATCTTTTGCGGAACATATTCCACCGCTCCATAGGTAATCTGAATCGGCAGCAGCAATACAAAAGCACAGACTGACAGCAGTCCCATAAACAGGCGCTCCGATTCCTCCACATCATAAAACTGGCTGCCAATTAAAAAACATAAAAACAAGGCCGCCATATTGGAAATCGTTTCAACAGGAATGGAAAACAGTACATCAAGTCCGCTGCTTGTCAAAAATCTGTCATACCAGTCTCCCAAAGGCAGTGACAGAAGCAGTCCAAAAATCGACTGTCCGATCATCATTCCTCCCAGCATAGCAGTACATTTCAAAATGCGTTCTATTGTACGGCTGTGCACAAACTTCTCCATAAACAGCAGCACAAAGCCGCAAGTCCCTCCGCCCTCTTTCCCTTGTGTCATGGATTGCCCCATCAGTTTTTTTGTATAGCGCAAAATTTCCTTTTCGTCCATCCGGGAATACATATCCTCTGGAATCTGCCTGGAAGCACACTGATATTCCCGCAAAATGTCCGCCCTCCGCCTTTCGTCCAGCACCAGCTGCGGCGCAAACAGGATAAGATCTATCCCCTCCTTTGCCGGAAAAAGAAAAGCTTCACTAAGCGATTCAAATGAATATTCCTGGTTTTGCTCCTGTAAGGCATTCAGCCGCCTGACCAGAATTTTACTCGTAATGCCGCCGCTGCAGCAAATAAGAATCCTCTTCATAACAACGCCTTTACATCTTCGTAGCACTCAGCCCGTCCTAACCGCTTGAGCCATGCCTCATCGGCAGCCAGCTCCGTTAAGGCTTCGTTCAGACGCTCGGTCTCCTGCCGGTTCCCAAGGCCGTAGGAAATGAGAAATACATATTTCACCGGCTTGCGATACCAGATAATGGGCTTTTTCAAAACCGCTATGGCAAGGCAGGAATCTTTTGTACATATTTTCGCCGGATGAGGGATAGCTGCCATTCCGCCGATCTCCGTAGCAGACGCCTGCTCACGTTTCCATACCAGCTCCAAAAAATCCTCCGGAAGGGGAACCGTCTCTTTTAAGGCACTGCAAAGCAGTTCGATCATCTCTTTTCGATCCGCAGCCTTTACCTGCAGAAAAACTCTTTCAGGACTTAAGTACTCTGCCAGATTCTTTTGCTCCTTATCGGCATCCTGGGTATTCTGTTTCGGCAAAGCTGCCAGGGGATTTTCCACGTAAATAATCTGGCAGGGAACCTCCATTGTTATGGGTACCATGCTGAATATATAATCCACATCGGAAAGATCCATCTGGCTCAGTTGTTCCATGCTCAGCATGAGAACCTCTTTTTCGGATAAACGAAACTGCTCCATAACTTTATGCTTCAGCAGACGAGAGGTCCCAAGCCCGGAGCTGCACACCACCACTACACGCACATTCCGGGATTTTTTCAGATGGTCAATCGCAACGGCATAGTGCATGGCAAGATAGCCTTTCTCCTCCTCCGTAACCTTACAGCCAAGCTCCGCGCCAATGACGCCGGCCGCAATAACGGCACATTCATAACCCAGAGGCAGCTTGCGCTTTATATCATACAGTACCGGATTTTCCATCCTTAGGCCATACCTGACCCGTGTAAGCATGGGAAGCATATGAAGGGAAAGGGCGGCAAAATGCTCCACATCTGACCGAAAATCCATCCCCATCTCTTCAAGAATCGCATGGTTGATCTTCATCATCAGTGCCTCCATCTCGCCGGTAATCAGATGATTCTTGCCATCCTCCATAAAAAACCGTTTCCCCTTAAGGTGGATTTGAATATAATCAATCTCCGCCGCGGGAAATTCAACCTGATACCGCTTCTCGATTTTTTCTGCAATCTCTCTGGCAATGCGTCCCTCCGGCGATTCGCTAACGGGCAGCGCACTTGCGTCCTGAACCAGATGAGAGGTACGAATCCGCATGACTGCCACCGCCAGATGCACAATGAGATTCCTTTGGCTGGCTTCCGCAATCTGATACTCCTCACTGCCAATGCAGCTTTCTACAATTTCCTTCAGTTCCTCATACACAAGGTCTGCATCCGCTGCTATTTTCGCCCAAAATTGATCCATCATGCTGTTTTTAGAAGGCAGACAGCACTGAACCAGGCAAAGACGCCTGTCCCGCTCATTTCCCTCCAGCCTGATTCCATAGAAGGGTTTGGATACCAGACTTAGGTGGTACCGGTCAAAAGTTGCCTTTGCCTCCTTAAACAGACGATCTGCTGTAGATCGGCTGATCCACAGTTCATCCGCAATATCATCCAGCTTCTGATAATCATCTGCCAGCAGCAGCGCGCGCATAAGCTGTGCCGATTTATCCTGAGGATGACCTGTCTGCCTGAGCATTTCCCGCAGCTCTGCCTCATGCTCCCTGGGCATCTCCAGATAATAACCCTTGTGGGTCTTTGATTTTATCTGAATACCGTACCGGCCCAGCATCTTTTTATTTCTATATATATCCTCACGCACCGTCCGCGCACTGCTGCCAAGCCGATAAGCCAGCTCATCGCTGGTGAGATACTCCCTGCTTTCCAAGAGCAGAAGCAAAATCTGTCTCATACGGTTTTCTAAATAAAGCTCCTCCATCCTAATCTCTCCCATTTCACAACCCTATGCTTTTCTCTTAAGTTTTCTCCACAGCACAATTTTTAAATATCACGGAAAGGAAACGTCAGTTTGACGTTTCCTCAGCCAGCTTAGAAGAATCATATTTTATAAAGAAAGGATACCAGATTACCAGGTCCACCGCAAGCAGAACCAGCGTCCACACAAACCCTGTCCAGTGCGCGTTATTCATGGCCCCGAAAACACCAATCGGCAGATAGCAGCTCAGCTGAACGCCGGTAGGCGCCGCCACAAGTCCAATTTTCATTACCATATAAGATAAAAACAGGTTCACCATAGGACAGGCCACAAACGGAACCGCCAGTATAGGATTGAGAATCATCGGCGTGCCAAAGATCAAAGGCTCATTAATCTCAAACAGTGAAGTTGGCATTGCAATCTTTCCAAGCGTCTTTAAATGCTGGCTTTTTGCTCTTGTCAGCATCAGAAGATTTAAAGCAAAGGTACATCCTGCGCCTCCCAGCAAAGTGTAAGGAAGGAAATTCCATTCCGGGTTTGGACAAGGAGTGCCTGCCGAAAAAGCTGAAAGGTTTTCGGTCACCATTGCCATATAAATCGGTGCCATACCGCTATAAACAACCATACTTCCATGGATTCCAAACGTCCACAAAACCACAGCTACCAACGTATAAATTACAAACCCCCAGAAGCCTCCTGCAACCTTTGTAAGCGGTGCCTGCAAAACGGAGTAAATCAGATCCTGCGCCGTATGGAACGGTGTCTGCTGCAGGACAACGCGGACAACGATGAACAGAATAAAGACAACGGTTGCGGGTATCATCGTCGCAAACATATTGGTAACATTGCTTGGCACCGAAGCCGGCATACGAATGCGGAAATTTTTATCCAGACACCAGACATAAATCCGTGCCGCCCCGATTCCCACGATCATTGACAAAAAGATGCCGGTCGCTCCAAAGGAACCGATAGGAAGCACGCCGGATACCATACCGGTCACTGTTGCCCCTGCCTCGTCTGTCAGTGTGGCAGACATCTCAAATGGAGTCAGTATCAGAAAAGCACCCAAGGAAATCATCGCACCGGAAAACGCATTCTTATCATAAGATTTCGCGGTAAAATATCCAAAGGACAGCACCAGATAAAGGGAAATCAAATCACTGGTAATCATAATAGGAAAGTTCAAAATGTCAAACAGACCCGTACTCATAAGAAAGTTTGTATACCAGTCCCCCAAAGGCAGAGAGCGGATCATGGCAAACAGCGATCCTCCGATCGTCAGCGCGGCCACCCCCATAAAACCATTCATCAAAATTTTGATAATGCGGCTGTTTGTAAATTTGTCGATAAACGGCATTACTTTTTCGTTTATAAAGTCACCCATACCAAATCCTCCTTGTTTTTCATTTATCTGCATTATAACAAGGCCTGGCCAAAACGTGTATCTCTGCTTTTGCCACAATTGCTGTACAGTTTGTGACATTTTTGGTGTCCAAAAACTCATTCCCCCAATATGCAGAAAATGAAAATCGCAGAGCTGATAAAGAAATTGCCATAATATTTTCAATATCAACGTCCAGCGGCACATCATCCAGTGTACCATATTCCTTTACGCATGATTGATAGATCCGCAAGGCTTCCGCCAGCTTCTCCGGCGTAACATCACCTGCTGTTTTTGCATAATAATCTCTCTTAAACTTAATTGCAGACAAACCATCTAACTCAATGACTTCTCCATTTTCTCCCGGACGGTTAATAGATTCAAAACTAATCGGCAGATATGCCGCTATCACAGACATCAAAATAGCAGCAGCAATCAATACCAAAGTACGGCGTGACATTATAATTCGTTTCACTTCTAAACGAAATATGCGCATATTATTTTCCCTCCCCTTCCAAACTTTCCCTTCAATCTCTTTGACAAGTTCATCTGTTGTTCCCACATCCACAATTTTTCCTGCCTTCATAATGGCATTTCTTGTTGCAATATACTCAATGTCAGAAACAATATGGGTAGAAATCAATACAATCCTGTCATGCGAAAATTCCGAAATAAAGTTACGGAAACGTACCCTCTCTCCGGGATCAAGCCCTGCTGTCGGTTCGTCCATAAAGTGTAGCCCCGCCCCCGCAACTCTCTAAAATGGCAGTTTGAACGGTATGTAAAACTGTGTTTTGTGTTTAATTCATTTCCCAGATTGCATATGTCTTAAGCAATAAACACCAATGTCTATGTTGAAAGAGAAAGAATAAAGCTATGTTCTTTCTCCTAATCAAGAACATAGCTTCAAACTTTTAGTTTCTTTAATACTACTTTAATTGGTCAAACTGCCATTTACTCCGTTTATTATCATTTCATATGGTTCCGCACGTACTGCAAATTCGTTTCCGTGAAAATCTTGAAGCATTTTATAACATTTTATTCCCTTCTCTTGGCAAATCCTATATAATTCCTTTTCATTTTCCTTTGCTATTTTGGCGCCCATATATAAGGCTACCGGTTTTAGACATAAAATATTTCCATATGGCCTATATTCTCCATTAAAGTGTGGTGTAAATAATCTCCATTCATTCTCATATTCCCAGTCTATTGATTTTGTAAGCAATCAGCAAATTCTTTCCTATCTACCATGCTTTACAAATCCCCCTTTATCTGTTTTGCCAAATGCTCTAACAAATATATCACAGTCAGACGATGAATTCAATTTTTAAACCAAATTTTCTACATACATAACCCAATCAACAGTCATCAAAAAAAGCATGACCACCGCCATGCCTTTTTCCTTCACAGATATGTCGTCTCACTTTCCTGCCTGCGGCCTATTCTCCCAGGCTATGTACCATCTCTCCTTCCTGCCCTACATGAATTTTTTCAACGTACATGAAGGATATGCAGACAGCGGAGAAGATAAAAAAAGGAAGGAGCTTAAAAATGTGGTTTATTTTGGAGGGCTTTACCGGGGAAAAGACAACGAAAAGCTATGGAAAGAGGTAAAAGAGTATATAGAAAAACAATATGATACGGAAGCGGTCGAAAAGATTTATTTCCAGTCCGATGGCGGGGGATGGATGAAAAAAGGGATCGAAACGCTGGGTGCAGAATTTGTGCTGGATGAATTCCATATCCAAAAGTATATAAGAAGGATGGCGCGACTGGCAGACAGCAGCACAGGGGAAAGCAGGGAGGAGACAGAGAAAAAACTGCAGGAATGGATAGAAAAGGGGAACAGGAAAAAACTACAGGAATGGACGGAGCAGGCATGCGCAGCGCTAAAAGAAAAAGATGGAAAGAAGCTTATGGAAAGCTGGAATTACATAAAAAACAACTGGAAAGGTGTCCGCAAACGGATAAAAAAAGAGGAAGGCATAATGGGAAGCAGTACGGAAGGACACATCAGCCATGTGCTGTCTGCAAGGATGAGTTCACGGCCGATGGGATGGTGCAGACAGGGCGCCGACAGCCTGGCGCATATAAGAATTTACTGGAAAAATGACGGGGACATGCTGGAGCTGGTAAAACAGCAGAAAGAGAAAGAACCAGAAAGAACAGGGGAAGGTGAAAAATATTTCAGTGCAGGCGAAATCCTGTCATGGGAAAAGAAACACAGCAAAACAAATGGAAAATATATAGAAGCATTGCAGGCAAACATAAGCCGCCAAATTTCAGGAAAAATCCTCTTTAATAATGTGATTGCCAGCATATGTTAACAAAATAGATTCGAAATTAAGGGAATAGTCTGCTTATTCAAACCACCAAGTAAAGTTACACTATCCTTTTTACTCTTAAGTATTGTAAATACAAGTATTTTTTTGTATAATTGAAATATGGCAAGATAGTCCATACCGTATCTCTGTCATAAATTTATAAAAGCTGGGGTGATAAGGTGTCGGACGATACAAAACAGCTGCAAGAAGTTAAGGCAAAGCGTACCACAAAGAATAGTGTGTTTTTAGACCTTTTCCAAGATAAACAGAATTTATTGAAACTGTATAAAACATTGCACCCAGAGGATACAGAAGCAACAGAAGACACACTGGATATTGTAACCATAGACAATGTTCTGACAGATAACTTATATAATGATTTGGGTATAATGGCAGGTAACAACAGATTACTTTTAGAGGCGCAGGCCAGCTGGACAATAAATATTTTAATCAGAATACTGTTGTATCTGGCACAAAGTTACCATGAATATTTTGAGCGAACAAACCAAAGCCTGTATAAGAGCAGGAAAGGTCTTTGATGAACAGAGAAAACTGTATGGAATGACAGAGCAGACAGTGAAAGAAACAATACGTATTTGCAAGGACAGGAACATCTTAAAAGAATATCTGATGCGCAGGGAAGTGGAGGTAATAACGATTATGATGAGTTTGTTTGATGATGAGCAGATAATGAAAACATATTGGAAGGATATGGAAAACACTCTTTCTGATGAGATTGCGCATAAGAAAGACAGAGAAACAGCCGAAAGATTGATAAAAAAAGGAAAAATGTCACTGGAAGATATTGCGGATTGTGTTCCGGCTTTGTCTTTTGATGAGTTAAAAGAAATTGAAGCTGAGGTTATGCAGTTAGCATAATCAGAGAAACAATTTAATATCATAATAACAGCGTAAAGGCGCATGGAACAGTAAATTTTAAACCATGCGTCTTTTTTGCGATCAAAAGGGATATCAAATCGCTGGTAATTATAATAGGAAAGTTCAAAATATTGCATCATATTTAAAGCCTTCCTCCCTGGCGAACATTTTAATTTCCCCCTCTGATACTAGAGCGTGTTTGAAAAATCATTCCCGCGATCTGCACTCCCCACTTTGCGG
>CAOKJJ010000019.1 GCA_948468465.1 uncultured Eubacterium sp.
CACCAGCCATCTGCCTCCTGCATCATTGCAAGCGCCCCCTGTATGCAGGCAGCACGGCTTTGTACCAGACATGCTCCTGCATGTTCTTTCTCCCAGTCCCTAAGATAATCCCGCAGCGGAGGAAAGTTCAAATAGCATCCATTTATAATCACCGCTGCTTTTGCAGCCGATTTTTCTGCCATGTCCAGCCCCTCTTCCCAAAGACGCTGTACTTTTTCAAAAGCTTCTGCACCAAACATCCCTATCTGGCCTGCCGACAATGACAGCATATTCGCATATCCATTTGAAATTATCTTTACAGGCACTCCTGCTTTTCCCGAAGACGATGCCGTCAAATTCCCACTATTTAAATCTCCGATATTCAGATTTATATGAGAGCCGCTCTTCATAAAAAGCCTGCCGTCAATCCAATTCTCCAAAAGCGTACCAAAAGCTCTGCGGTTCATCTTCATTTTTTGAAACTTGTTATCAAAAATTTTTTTCAGCCAGCGCAGTAATGTGCTGTCCAAAGCCATTGCCCCGCATTCCTCATGTGAAATATAATGCAAAATTTCAGTCTTTTTATCCTGTACCTGTACAATGGAAACTGTCGCCTGCCGCTCTCCGGCATCAAGTAAAAGATAGATACCGTCCGCATGCCCCGCAATGCCCTGTACCTTGTGCATATACATCAAAGCAGCTATTTCTTTCGTGATAAACCGTATCTGCCCCACTTCCATATCTTTTAAAATATCTCTGATCATATTCCGGCAGGCTGCACCGGTACGGCACGATACCACACATACCATACCCAGGCAGGCAGTTACCTCGTCTTTGTCTGCTCCACAATATTCATAAATATGTTCCGTTATCCCTTTCACTAAAAAGTCCAGAAAATTTGTCCATTTTTCCCGGATTCCGTCTGGTTCTTCTCCGGAAAAAATCCCGTTAAAGCGCAGAAACTCTATATTTTTTCCGCACCGCTCCTGTACAGTAACAATCTTTTCAGGACACGCCGTCCTGTTCCAGCAATATCCATCCACCGGATTTTCCAGATCCACTGCCCCATAATATTTTATTTTTTCCATGCCGCATTTTCCCTTTCCTTCTGTATCTAAGGAATTGTAAATAAATAACTGCCCACACTTTCTGCCTGTTCACAACCAATCACAGATATAGATGCGGATTGTTGCTCCAATCATCATCATATAATTCCATGAGCCTGTTAATCATATGCTTATATTCTGCAGCGCACTGCTGGCCTGCGCATTGATGAAATCTCAGCAGTACCAGATCTATATCCGAATCATTACGAAATTCATCCAAAAGCGCTTCCTTCACATTTGGTTCCTTCATCAGATCCTCTATCCCGTTATCCGGCAGCCCAAGCAGACGGCACCAGCCCTTCCACGCACTTTCAAAATACCTTCTGCCTCCATCTGTGTCTCCACTACCCTCTAAAATTTCCGCCAGAATCAGACGGCAAAGAATCATTGCCGTAGAGGGCTGGTCGTATGCTGGCCGCAACAGTTCCTCTGATGCAGATTCCAAAGCCTCCTGCATGTATTCATCTTCCCGCAGAGAACCTTCCCTATCCGGATCTGCAAATTTAAGATACTGCTTTACCGCCATCTGCTCTACCCTGTCCCGCAGCCCATCTTTCTCTGGCAGCAGGGCCGCTGTTTCCTTCAAAGAATCCAAAAAGCACGGAACATGAAGATTCCCCGTTGACATCTGATATAAATCTACAATTGCCCCGATGAAAATCTCCGCCAGTAAAGCCACCACATCTATGACTGCATCATAATCTGATGCCACGTACTGATAATGAAAAGCAGGCGCTTTCCCTCCGCCGCCTGCAATCTCCCGTTCCTTTTGCAGAAGCATTCTATTGTAAAACTCTTCAGGATTTAATTCCTTAACAGCTTCTTCTGTCATCCCTGCAGCCATCATCCCTGAAAAACAAGTGCTTTCCCACTCCTCAACCCTTTTGCGCATCGCTTCATAAAGAATCCCCTCCATAGGAAAACCTTCCATCACCTGCAGCACCTTATATTCCGAAAAACCAGGCATCCAGTAACACAGCTGAAACGTCAGGTATCCTCTTACCGCTTCACAATCCACGATTATAAACGGTTCGCTGGAAAATTCATTAAATATGTAGCGGTATGCTGACTGCCCCCGAAACCTCTTGTCCCTCCAGGCATTGCCCAGATACTCATACAATGCAACATTTCTGCTGTCATTGTCAAACGTTTTGTGCAGAAACCTGGTCAGCCGTGCAGTCATAAGGACATCAATCCCCTCCAATACATGGCCGGATCTGTTTTCATGATCAATGACTGGCGGTGAAAATACGATCTTAACTGCCGGTGCGTGGTCGGGGGTAATAAAATCATAGTAATTCTCTTTCCGAATATATAGCGGAAACTGTTCCGCCTGAAACCGCCTCCCTATTTCCCAAAGTGCATGTTTTCTTCGGGAATATTCCGCAAAAACAGCCAAATCCCACTGAAGCTGGCGATTCTCACGGGACAGCTGGATTTGAAGCTTCCGGTTGTCTGCATCCATTGCTTTTTTCTGCTTCAGATTCATTTTCTGCATGCGTACCTGCAGCTTAGCTTTGTGTTCCTCCAATTCCTTCTGCAGCCGTTCATTTCTTTCCGCAAGCTCCAGTTTCAGCTCCCTGTCCTTGGATGCAATATTTTGATTGGATAGCAGTGATAATAAATCACCTGCAAAAGGCATGCCCTCCAAAACCCATGATGCAATCTGTTCTTTCTCCATACTTCCTCCCATTCTTTCAGGCCCCTAAAACGTGTCTTAAACATCATATATTACAGTATAACACAGGCAGCTGCACTTTTCACCTATAAAATTCATTTAGTTGTATAAGATTGCAGTTAGTTATAACCTTTGGGTATCAATTGATGAACAAATCGAGACTTCCGGCGAAGCCTCAATTTCTTTATAATATGGACATGACAATTGAAAGTTCTATTAATGAAGTTTTGATTGTATAAAAATAAAAAGTAAAAAAGGAAAGAAGGAAAGAAGGAAATCAGAATGAATCAGTCAGAAAAAGAAGATGCATTGCCGTACCGGCTAATGCATCTAAGATCATAAAAAGCCTGGTTTTATGAGGGTTCCTGCGCATCCAAAAATATATTTCTGTATTTAAGGCAACTTGTTATCTTCATAATTTTTTGTAACATTTTTTGTAACGATTTTCAAATCGGGTATGCTCAATGTAAAAATAAAATATCATCCTGTCACCAATATTCTTTTATCATTTCATCAGCTTCATTTTGCGGTATATTAAATTTTTCTCTAAGCCTTAACACTGTATCCTGTTTGGTAGCTCCAAAATACTTGCTATCCTCTATTGTTGTCTTAATTGCAGCTTCCTTCCTTTCGCTTCTTACACGCATATCCCAAACCTCTTCCTGACTGAATAATGTAAGCATAATATTAACTACCTCACTTTCCCTGCCCTCCAGATACTTTTTCAATACATTCCTATCCCTGCAGATACGAATAGTTTCCCTGACTGCCTTTTCCACAAGCCCATGCTTCTTTACCTGTTCATCAAAGATCTTTGTGAACGTAATGTACTGATTGATGATATCCCCTTTTTTTCCGTCATAAATCATCCTGATCTTTACATCCAGACAACATTCTTCTCCTGGGAAAAACTCTTCTGCAAACGATATACTTTCCGGTCTTTTTTTCCTGCTTCCTGTAAATATTACATAAATCTCTGGTTTTGGCAATGTCACCTTTTTACTTCCATATATATTCTGTGCAGTTTTATATATATAATCCTGATATGATTTCACAAGATACATAAAAGCTCTCACAAGTATATTCATCGTCCATGTGGACTGCGCTTCTATCAGAAAAATTAATTTCTCTTTTAACTGAAATCCCAAGTCATTATATATACCACCTGACATGATATTCTCTAACGTGACAATGGTCAGGTCTTCCTGTTTCGTCTTTCTATCTTCCGGGTGCAGTGCCTGGTACAACTGCAGCAGATTTTCCTTGTCCCTGAATAAACTGGTAAATACCGTATCTTTTGCAGTCCGTTTTGGTCTTTGCATTCCCTCCTGCCCATATTTCATAATATTCTCCTTAATATTTATTTTGTTTATTCACGATTATATAATCATCCTTCCTTTCATCTCCCGAGAGAGCTTTACGAAAAATCCTTTTCTTTTATTAATCCCAGTATATAATGATTTTGACAAAAAAACAAGTCATAACACTTATAATATTCCAGTATCCAGATTTATCTGCCAGTCCATAATCACCTCCCTGTCCAATATAATGTACCCATAGGCGTGGACACGGAAAGTTTTTAGTACCCCTCAATTTTAGGGCTGAAAAGGAAATTTATGTTTACGCTGCAAAACAAGAAATGTCGACACAACAAAGTATCCATAGAGATGAACAAAAACGTTGGAAGCGTATTGCTGAAAACGAAAGAAATCGCAATATTTATGATTCCAGAACCTGAAACAGCTCCAGTATTGGATAGGACATGAGGATGCACAGACGACACTCAATATCTATTCCCACTACAATAAGCAGCGATTAAACTCTTTTGAAAATAACCTGAGCGAAATATCCATGATGGCAACGGATTTATTCACTTAAATAGACATTGGGTAACGAATTGGGTAACGCCTTGAAATCGCGCCGCTTTTCCGCCGCCTGCAAAAAATAAAAAGAACCGGAAACCCTTTATCCAAGCGGTTTCCGGTTCTGCACTCCGCTCCGGTCGGCGCTTAACAGGCGTCCACCGGACGCCTAGCGCCCCTGCCAAGAGTCGATGCGACAGGATTTGAACCTGCGGCCTCTGCGTCCCGAAAATAATTGAGACGGATTCGCCTGTGGTTCCCGAAGGGAATGGAAAATCATCTGAATGCCTTGATTTTACTGGCGTTCAGAGCCATAAGAACAACAATTCCTGTATCATCCTGTGATCGGTATCTTTGACAATTTGTTAGAACAATGTTAGAACAAAAGGCATGCTGCTACATCATATTCTGCTATAAATAGTACAATAATTACTATAAAAAATTAATAAATTAGTTCTATTCCTAGGAAATCTTATAGCCTGAAAGCGCTATTTAAAAAACAAAAATGCGACTGAAAGGATACACCATTATGTTAAAACAAGACATTTTATATAAATATTCCATCCATACATTTGAGCTGTATGCAAATCTTACTCTTAATGATTATGATAATTTTTATTCCACGCTGTCCAAGATGCATTTGTCTGTCAAACCTTCGGAGTACTTCACAAAAAAATTAAATATTCCAACTAAAAATATGTGTTATGAATACCGGCATTTTAAAAATCATCCGGGGATAAACAGAATCCGATTATCTATCTGTGAGAATGAATTTTTCACAAGCTATGGTATTCAGATTTGTATCAATCCATATAATGCCTTATATCAGTGCCGGCATTCTGGTGCAGATATTATTACAGATGGAGAAATCGGATCCGCTATGGATATTGTACGGACATATCTTGAAAGCCTGTTCCCATGTTTTCCTTTCCATGCATACAGCCTCAAACGGCTGGATTTCTGCCTGGATATAAAATACTCTACGCAAAAACAGGCTGATGAATATATAAAGCTTTTAAAAAAGAGCATCCCGCGCAAAATTTTAAAAGAAAAAAAGTATTTTAATAAAACCCAGCATAGATTTACACCTTACGCAGATTCCATGCTGTTAGAATGCAAATCTTATTCATTCGAAGTTTATCCAAAATATCACCAAATGAAAAAGCATAAAAGAAAAAATGCGAATACTGCACTCGGCATCTGCCGTCTGGAACTCCGCACATCAAAATCCAAGATCATGCAGCTGGCAAGCAAATACAGCCTCCCATCTCCAGTAGATGATCTGGCTGCTTTTATGATCCGTTCTCCAGAAATCACAAGGAAAGAGATCCCTGAAATGATTTCCAAAATGGCAGGCTGTGGGACTTTTCAAACCTACAATTATATCATCACCCAGATTAATAACTCGGCTTACACTCCACATGCAAAAGACTGCATGGCATACATCGTTGATTATTTCTCCAGCCACAAAAACTGCAAAGACCTACTCAATAATCCGGAGTTAAAAAGGCAGGATTGGAATGAATTCCTAAAAAAATTTAATAAACTGGGATGCAGCCCCATTCCTATTCCGCGCACCTATGAATTTTCTTCCTATCCAGGAGTTAGTGACTGGGATGCTATGCAAAATCTATTAGAATAAAATATCCTAAAATAGCCGGGGACATGAAACATAAGCTTCATGTCCCTGTGATTCATCTTATACTATCAGATACAATTATCACTTGTCAAAATTATCTTCTATATTTTCTGACGGCATTTTAGATGAAATATATGCATCTTGGTACAGATAGCAAATTACCAGTATATTTCCATTAATTTATCCACCTTACTTTTTGATATATTAAATTTTTCCTCAACTCTCTCTGCTGTATCCTGCCTGGATACCCCAAAATGCTTTCCTTCTTCTATCGTTGTCTTAATAGCAGCTTCATTTATTGCTTCTTGTTTTTCCTCCGCAAACCGCGTTGCCGCCTGTGTCAATGCCTGCTGTTTTTCCTCCGCAAACCGCGTTGCCGCCTGTGTCAATGCCTGCTGTTTTTCCTCTTCAAATATTCTTGCTACCTGCGTCAATGCCTGCTGCTTTTCTTCTTCAAATATCATCGCTACCTGTGTCATTTCGATCGCCCTCCTAATTTTATTTGCCGTTTCCCGATCAATCACCTTATCTGTGAATGCCAGGATTCCGGCCAGGGTAAACACCTGCTGGCTCCTGTCCTGGATTTTCACTGCCATTTCTACGGTTTCCCGGATTCGTTTTTCCTTTTCTTCTTTTTTTCGGTAAGACAGCGGGAGAATGATAAGTTCCATCAGCTCTTCATCCGTCAGCATCTCATTTCTTTCTACCTTGTCTTTCAGCCGTCTCTGAATGCTATCTGCATCCAATTCGGCAAGGAATGCCGGCTCTGTCCTTATTCTGACTGCCCCGATCTGATATTCACTGGATACCTTTTCTCTTTGGATATCGCCCGTATAAATGACTATCATCCGCAGTATCGGACAATCTTTCTTTTCTTTCTGATACCTGTTTGCTACTCCCGCCAGATAATTCAGATATTTCACTTTATCTGCTTTATCATAGACACTTTCGTAATCTACGATAGCCACCGTATCATCCTCCAGCTCGAAAAGGTTATCCAGCCGAAGCTCGTTTACCTTTACAGCCGGGATATTGGTCGGCTTTACTTCCCGGATTCCAGGCAAATCCAGCCCATATACCCGGAAAGTCTTTCCCTTAAAATTTTCAGCAAGCACTTTGCTTGTAATGTCTTTGTTCTGATATGCAATCTCCTCACTGCCCATGCTCAGTTTATCCTCCCTGTGACAAAAATTCATGTCTGATGATATTATTATATTTTCTTTTCATAGAAAAATCAATGCCCAACCCGAAAGAAGAATCCTGCCTTTGTCCCATCTGTGTGTACTTTATCTGTTATTCCGATCCTTCTTTCCAGCAGCTGTGCCACCGTTACGCAGGCTATTCTCTTTCCAGCAGAATTCCCCTTCCATCCCTTTCCAAGCTTCCTCCACTTCTTTTGGAATCACAGCCATAAGTGTACTGCCCTGATCCTCCAGGACTTCCTGATCCCCTGCCACATGAATCCATCTGAAAAAATAAGCGGACGTCCAATGTACCGGACGTCCTGCCTGTTTTTTGTCCACCCGGCACTTACTCTGCAGTCAGAAGTACCTTCTTTTCCCTGTCGTAATAGTAGACTTCATCGGAAAGTACCTCTTCCTCCAACAGTTCGGACGCATTGATCTCCCGCACCATGTTCCTCATGTCTTCCACGCTGCCCTGTATCTTTCCAGGTACCGGGTGCAGGAGTACTTCATGTACCGAGCTTGGAAAAATATAAAGGTCAGCGCCGAGCTGTTCCGCTGTCCGCTCCAACAGTCCTTCATAAAGCATGCATGCCGCCCCGTATACCTGCTGCTCATTTGTAAGCACGTACAAAGGCAGCTGTTCAAATACCTGCGGGTCCGGCCCTTCCCCGCATCCGGATACGCTGCCAAGCACTTCCGGCATACTGCGTATCCATGCATGATTCTGCTCAGGCGTATTCTTAAGCGCCTGTTCCATAACCTCATCTTCTGTAACATTCCACAGCCTCATATGGTTTCTCTCCAAAGATACAATCTCAGTGCCCTCCCGCAGTGCAATATGGCAGACCATGGATAGTCCTAGTTCAGGCACATCCAGATGCGGCAAGCCTTCCAGCGCTTTCACATTGCGTTCTGTATTTACCAACCGGAACAAGATATGCCCACGAATCCGTTCCCAGTCCGTAAACCAGTCTGTGTCCGCTGTCTGCGTCCCATGCCCCTGCACACGATAGAACTTTACAATGTCAGACGCAATCACGCGCACATCTTCCAGCCCACGGTAAAGCTCATAATATGTATCCGTGCGGTAGCATGGGGATACTGCATGCCCATGTTTTGAAATACATATGCATCTGCAGATGACACCGTTATTTTTAACCGTATCCTGTCTGAAAACCGTGTAATCCTTCCCAAGCTGTTTCCCCACCTCTGCAATCAGCGCCTTTATAAATTTTTCATAGCCCTTATCCATCTTTCTTTTCCTCCAAATCCTGAAACACCCGGCAGTTTTCATTTTCCGCCGGGTGTCTCCATATTTATCCACATCATTTTACCTGTCTGCTGTTTTTATCCACAAATGTACAATGGTTATGCCCGCAGGATCATAGTTTCTATCTTCCTGCATTTCCCTGTGCCCTGACGGCAGCCGCATACCATTTTTATGCTGATATTGCCATCTGATACGCCTTGTCAATCATCGGGTTCCCTTCCGCTGTTTTCAAAAACAGGTTTTCCCTGTAATTTTTCGTTTTCCGCACCGGCTCCGCATGTGTAGCAAAATCTGATACTGCATTGACAAAACGGTATCCGTTCTTCCCCGTATCCTGCAGATCAGGAGCGTCAAAATACCTGGCCTTCATATCATTTAACAGAATGATATTATTTTTCTTCTGCGCTGCGCTCATATCTTCCGTAACCGGAAAGAACTCAGACATATACTCCATCACTTTCTTATCACTCAGCTTCTTATGTACCAGGACATCCACGCCCCTGCCCATCTCCGCCATATATTTTTCTGCAAACTGCAGCGTCATTTTTGCATCATCAATCCTGCCCATGATATTTGATGTATGTTTTGTCATCCAGACGCGCTTTGCCGTACGCAGTGCCAGGTTTAATGTATTCTGGCATACAACCCGTACCGGTGTCATCGCTGCCTTGATGGAACAGCTCCCATCGTGGGAGTTCATAATGACAAAATATGGTGCGATCTCATCCCCGGCAATGATAAATCTCTCCGGCAGCCTTGCCAGGATAAACGTACGCCTGCCATCCTGCAGGGAGCCGGCCGTTTCATAGCGGACTCCTTCGCCGAGCAGTTCATCCGTAAATGCAAAGGCTTCCTCATTCTGCACAACCTGGTAACGGTCACTGACGACCCCCAGTACCCGCTGGTCACAATCCCTTACATTCGCCTTGTATCCAAATACCGGAATCCCGCTATCTGTCAGCATCTCCTGCTGTCCCACTTTCCAATCAAGCCCTGCCAGGCGCACAGCCTCCCTGGAATTTGGGGCATCCTCCACAACTGTGCCAATCCCATGCCAAGGCTTTACTCTTACCGAAAACATCGTTTCTACTGCTGCTGCCATATTATTTTCCCCCTTTTCTTCCTTCCCTGCCTGCTGCTTCCATAAGTGACAGTACGGCTGCGCATACTGCTGCCAGTACTTTTACCAGTACCCTGACCATGTTCCTGCCTGTTTTCGTTAACAAATCCTGCATATAGAACCTCCTCTGTCCCTGAATTTTTTCTTATGCTACATCATTCACCGATTTTGTTTTCGCAAGTGCTTTCATAACCCGACTGTACATTTCCTTAGACATATCCTGTGCCTGATCAAACCCATATCTGCCCCTCACTGCATCCATGCCGACACCTGTACGCTGCAATTCTGTCTCCAAAATATGCAGCTGCTGGTCACTGATTCCTCTTTCCTGCTTTCCTGCCCGCTGTTTTTCCTCAGTCCCGCCGGATTTACGCGGCTCCAAAGAATTTTGTTCCTGTACCCTGCCGGATTTACAAGGTTCAAGCACTCCTGTTTTCGAATGCAGTTCAAAAACAACCTTTCCATTTTTCGAATCATTCACGATCCGCAGAGAAATAATCTCTCTGTCCTCATTATAACTAATGGACGCCACACAAAAGCGGTCACTGCAGTAAAATTTTCCATCCTTCCGCCGGATATCTGCATCTTTGGAAGGCACCCATATAAATGGTGCAGAATATAATTCCCTTCCAATCCCCCAGTTAAAGCAGGCCCTTTTGAAGCTGTCAGATGCCTGTGATTTTTCTTTTTCATAGTTTCCAATGGTTCCTACATCCTGTTTTGCCACCCACCGCCCGGATTCCTGGTCATACACTTCCACTATACAGTACAGGCTCCCGTTGATACACTGATGGGTGCGCTGCCATCCGAACATCCCAAATGTCTCATCCAGAATGCGCTGATCTACCCGCGCATCTTTATATAACAGAATGCTCAGTCCTTTTTCACTTACGGATGCCGTCCGGCATTCAATCTCGTCTGCACGCAGCAAACGTATCTGTTTTTCCATAAGACTTTTCCCTTTCGTATTCATATTTGGCAATGCATTATAAAATAAGCAGGAAACGCTTTTCTATGCGTTCCTGCTCATAGCCTGCAACTGCCTTACCTATTGGAATCAGATTCTGCTTTCATGCCGCCCGGATCTGGAACCGTCTGGAACTGACTTCCTGTGTATAATTCTGGTAAACTTCTGGAAGTTCTTCTTTGAGACGTCCAGTATCCAACCTTGCAGAAGATACATGGTTCCATGTGATACGGTATTTTTCACTGGCGGCACGCTCATGATCTTTCATGAACAGCTTCACTTCCTGCTCAATCCGCTTTTGTTCTTCCTGCAGTTTCTTTACTTCTGCGGCGATCTTTGCACGACGTTCCAGTTTCTCATCAAATCCAGTCATCTTCAATAGGCCCTTCTTCCCTGCCGTATGGAAATACTGATTCAGGACTTCATCACAGATTTCGGAACCGTCTGGATCAGGGATAGCTCCCGGCACAACATGCCTGCACCAGAAATTTTCTTCTGTTTCTACAAGCGCCATGATCAGGTCATCATCCCAGACCAGTTTCCGATAGGTAAATTCCCGTCCCAGAATCACCACCGCCAGATACCAGACCTTCTTATTTAAGACGGCCATATAATGATAACACTGCATCATATAATGCAGAGGGATGTTCCCATCCTTCCATTTATCCGCCTGATATGCGTTGGCCGTCTTGCATTCTAACCCTGCATCTTCCCCGATCACAAGCCGATCCACGTCTGCGATCATAAACGGATGTTCCACACTGCGGTACATATAATTGGAACGCCTCACCTTAAACCCGGTCGCTTCCATAAACCGTTTTGCCACATAATCCTCCAGGTCATGGCCAATGCGCACCGCTTCGCTGCTGATCTCTTCCACTTCCTCCGATGTCTTGTCATAAAACACTTTCATCGGACTGCTGTACGGGTGCAAGCCGCACACTGCCCCTGCATCCGAGCCGCCAATTCCTGCCTTTCTTAAGCGCAGCCATTCTTCACGGCTCATACCTGCTGTTGGAATCCTCTCATACATCTTACTTCCCTCCTTCCAGTTTTTTTGCCGCCCAGATGATCAGGCTGGCCGCTGCTTTTCCCGCAAGTTTCAAAATCTTCATTCCTGTCTGCATAAATAAAATTCCTCCTTCTTTTTCAGTCATATGCTGAAAAAACATTCCTGCATATGCTGTATCCTATTTTTACACTGAGATAATATATCATTGAAAAAACGAATGAAGCGATTTTATCCTGCTACAGAATCCCTCCCATTGAACGCATAAAAAAATAAGCGGTGCCGCATCCCGGCATCCGCTACCTACATAAAATAAATATAAAAAAATTAACAGATCATGCATGATATTCCGACAGTTCTTTCAAAATATCTTCCGCACTGCATTTCTGGTCGCTGACCGCAATAATTTCTTTCAAATCTTCCATAAATTTACCGACTTCCCATAAAGCAAATGCATGTGCATATTCTTCCCTACTGCAAAATAACCGCTCACCTGCAGTTTCATTTAAGACAATCTTGTGCAGTATTTCCTCAAGCTTCTTCTCTTTTTTGTCTAATAGATATTCTACAAGATTGTAAATACCAGACAACCTGTTTCTTATTTCTATAAAAATATATTCCTCAACTTCCGACCCGCTTTCTACATATTCATTTTCATCCATAAAGTTATCTATACTTTCGATCTGCTGCTCCATATCCCTGGAGATACACATAAGATCCAGCCATCTCTCCAATCTGATATACACACGTTCACACCAGTCCCCGTCATTCATACAGCAATGATCCTGACAGTTCCTGTTTTCCCTGTCATACTCCATTTTATTTTTCCTCTCTCTGCATCCATACACTGCCATCACTGTATCCTTCCATTACCAGATGATATGTCTCTCATTTATATTTCTTCCGCATTTTCTGCATCTGCAATTTTTCAGCAGTCTACGTTTTACATTTTCTTTCATACCGAGCCTTTCCATACAATATGGGCATCTGGCCCGCATCCACAGCGGCCAGGATGCTACTCCCCTTGCATCCACATGCATCTTCATCCCTCCATTTTTTGTGATACTGCTGCAGGCCATCCACAGCCTTATCTTTTTACAAGCCGTATATATTTATCCCCCGCCCCGGCCTCGACATTATAATTTTTTAAAACCGCAAGAAGTACAGATGCTGACAGCATACAAAGACTGATATCCGCTGTCGCAATACCAGCAGCTGCCACAGCCGCCGGCAGCACTGCAGGAGCTGCAAACAATGACGCTGGTGTAGCCGATGCAGCAAGCACTGGCAGCAACGCCGCCACTGCAGCAGGTTTCAGCTTACACATCCATTTCATTTTTTTGCCAGACCTCCCTTTACTTCGATACATGGCGCCTTATCTTTCATTGCTTTTTCTAATTCATTTTTTGTAGTAACTACAATAACACTACCTGTTTTTTTTCCAAACATACCTGTAATCCCTTCCAAATCTGTTCATTCTGCACTTTCAACAGTTCTTTGATACTGCAGCCTGATTCCTTGTCTCTGCTTTATTTTCCCTTTTCCAGTTCCCTGCGGATTGTCCCAATTTTTTTATCTGACCGGGTATCCCTCCCATCTGCATTACGTATAGTTCCCGCAGGCAGTCCGTGCTTCTTTTCAAAACTGCTTACTGTACAATCACTTCTTGTTTTTCTGGTTTTCTTTACTCCCATAGCCTTCTCCCTTCTGTGTTCTTAAATACTGACATTAATAGTTATTTTTCCTAAATAATCTGCTGATTAAAGAATGTTTCCTCCTTCCCGAAAGCTCCATACGCAAATTTCCCCTTAGTGTTGCCACTACATCGTTAAAATTTTTTACTGTTTCAGAATCCTTTAAATCTATCTGCAACATAGCTTTTTCAACTTGATCATTAAATTTTTTTATCACCATTGCATCTATGGCCATGCTTTTTTCCTGAATCCGTTCCTCACTAATAATTGCCTGTGTATATATTTGAGACACAGTCTGATATATATCTGCAGATACTTTTCCTGCAATATCCATAAGACTTGTAATAAGTTCAGAAACAGCTGCATCGGATAATTCTGCCTGAATATCCCCATATTGATTCTTTTGAATCCGCATCATCACTCGGTCTGTCACCGAAACTAATTCATTTTCACCCATTTTTTCATCCTTTCTTTATATTCTTTATCTTTTTCTCCAACCGGCTCCGTTTCGCAAGCCCTTTATAAGAACTCTTCACATCAGACAACATGTTTTTTCTGTTTTTTTCAGAAAATACCACCCTATTCTGCGTCATGTCTGCTGTTCGGCCTGCCTGAATCACTAAATCCTCTTTCTTCGCAACCTGTGCATCCATATAAAACATCTGTTGTTGTAATTCAGTCATTTTTCTTTCTATATATATACATAACTCATTCACATCGTGCATATATTCCTGTATTTGATCTCTGGAACCGAATATTCTTACTGCCGAAATCTCAAGTAATGGTACATCTATATTTTCATTGAATCCCTCAATGTACTTTTGTTTTCCCTGCCTTTTCCCAATGACAGATGCAATATGATTGATCTTCTGATTCATTCCATTATATAAACTGGCACTTTGATTGTATTGCGATACACCTTCACCATATATTTTAAGATGTTCATCAAGCTTTTTGCTGCACCTGTATAAATCGCCCATCACATCCACCCTGCAATACACAATAAAAGCCAGCAGTAAAGTTACGCCAGAAAGCAGCATGCTAAGAAAAATACCCAGAATGATATCTGTATTCTTTTGTGGCCTGATTCCTTTAAATATGCATATAATCACATATAAGCACCATAATAAAGCTATAGCAGTACATGCGTGAAATGGGAAAAAATAATGGCGTGCCCCTTTCTTCATTGCTTGCAATAATCCAATCAATGACTCTAAAATAACCGCCCCTATTAACATAAAAATTATAAACTGCTTTAATGAAATATAATCTGACGCCAAACAGCGGTACAAGTCATTCCAGCCGATACAAGCTGCACAAATTATTACAGCATACAGCAATACAGCATGACATAATCTTCTTTTGACTTTTTTACGAATATCGGAACTATTTTCCATTTCTCCTCCCCATAATTTTAATCAGCCATATTTAACATACACAAACCTTATTATCGCCTCTATTTATAGTATCTTTCAAAAAATCTATAATCATATTATCACCTAATGTATTTTGTGTCAACTCTTTAAGAGTATATACGATCCTCCTATTGTGTTGTTCATAACAGCAGAATATTAATATCGCAGGAGGTGATCGCATATGATAAATGGCTTGCCAGAAAAACTGAAAACACTTCGCATCCAATACGGCCTTTCCCAAAAAGAAGCGGCTTCCCGGCTTGGCATATCCCCTTCCATTGTTTCAAGCTATGAAACCGGAGAGCGGACGCCAAGTACGGAAAACCTGCTTGCCCTGTCCTACCTCTACAAATGCTCCACAGATTACCTGCTTGGACGTATACAGGACGAACCACGGATGATCCTGAACACAGATGGATTAAACAGCCGCCAGATACAAGTACTTTCTGAACTTATAGAAACAATGAAGCATGAGTAATCCACCCATGCTTCTCATTCCGTTTCTGTTTCTTCCCTCATTTCCTGCAGCATCTTTTCTGTATTTGCCTGGATCTGCTTTACTGCATATCCTATGCATGTAATACAGTCCAAAGTCTGCTTCTCCATCTTCTCGCACGCTAATCCAAGACAGATCGTATCAACCGTATGCACCAGGACAGACAATCGGTTACACACATCTTCCAAACAGGATACCGCACAGGAAAAGCCTTCATGTACATTCATCTATTATCCCCCTTTCTGATCAAGTCCGCAAGCCCCGCTGTATGCAGGACCCTGATTGCGGTGCATCCATAAATACCTATAATATTTACGATACTGCACAGAGATAATATATCAATATATTTTATTTTTCTTTATTTTTGAAACCTCGTACTTCTACAAAAAAATCATCATTCATACAGATTTTCTTTGGATACCATACATCCGACAAACGCAAGCATTACTATATTAGGTGGGAATTCTGGAAATATCCCACAATTCCCACCTCTATTACATCCCTCTGCTTAGTGGATAATATTTATGATTGCTAATTATGGCAGTTTTTAGTATTTCTTTATATTTTCTGCCACGTTTATCATTCTTAACCTTATTTATTGCATGTTGGTCAAAAAGTTCATAAAATTTTTCAAATACTGTTTCATAATCATTTTTTTCTGGTGTCTTATACAGGATATGTATTTTGGATTCCCATTCATATATATCATTACAATAAGAACAAAGATTTGAAATCCATTCAATTGGATTTTTCTTTCCTGCTTTAAAAGCATGTCCTTTATAAACATAATCATTATTATATGATGGAAATACAACCTCATCCAAAATCCCGCATTTAATAAACGGATTTCTAATCCTGTTCATTTCGCTGAACAACTTTTCCAACTGACACATATAACTTTTCTCTACTTCCGCCTCTTCTATAATTTTAACCCATTTGCTTGTTGCATTTTCTGAAAAAAAATTGACAAACGCAAAAAGAAAAGAACCATTTAATTGTGTTTCTAAGTAAAAAATATTCAGCACTTTTATATTTATATCCATACCTTCCAAATTTTCTAAAACATCATGATAGGTTTTTGCATAAAACTGTCTACTTTTATTAATATCTTCAATATTCTCATTATTATAAGTTATATCAAATTGTCGTTCAAAAAACTCTACCGTAAATGGACCACCTAATTCAAGTAAAACACTAAGCAATTTATCTTTAAATATTTTAAGAATTCTTGAAGAAGAGGAATTTCTTACCTCTTGTATAGACACACTACAGTTTCCATCTCCCTTCTCGAATTTTTTAAAATCTTTTCTATGTGATTTTTTGCATCTTAGATCAATTTCGCCATTTTTTTTCAAATTTTTGTTTGGTGGCTCAAATATCCATGCATATGGACAATTTAAAATATTCTTTGCTATAGAATCTGCAAGCGGTTTTAATACCTTAGGTGCACTTATCTTATAACTTTTTTTGAATACACAATTGAATGTATAGTTCTTTTCCACAATAACTTTTTCATCATCATCTTCTTCATCTTCTTTATCTTCTTCATCTTCATCTTCATCATCATCTTCTTCATCTTCATATTCTTCATCTTCTTCTTCATATTCTTCATTTTCTTCATTTCTTCCACCATCATATATAAATACCCGACCAATAAATGGAGAAAACAATACTGCTCGTTCAGACAAAGTATGATTCTTTTCCCAGGAAAGAATTACTGTATCATCTTTTTTATTATATATCTCATTAATGACACAACTTATTGCAAGCATAAATACATATACCTTTTCGACAAAAAAACATTTCTGATCATCTCTATCCTTTATATAATTTTTATTGTCTTTAATATAATAAACAGGAAGATTTTTTAATTCTTTTTCAATCATTTTTTTTGCTTCCTGCTCAGATGAAAAATTACGAAACATATTTTGGGTTTTATTTCTTTCATAATAATCTCGCAATATTTTCGTACAATCATTCCTATAACGTTTTGAAACTTTATTCATTTTTTATTCCACCTTTCTGTGAAAGACACTAATGTGTCATGAAACATGTTGCTTGACTTTTGCTTTTCTATCTTTCTCGTGTTCATGCCAGGGTATGTCCGACACAAACGAATAAGTTATAGCCATCCCTTTCACAAAATACAATACCTAAAAAACTTATACTTTTGAAAGTCTATAATTTGCTGCCCTTGATAACGGCACGCAGATTGTCACATCTCCTGTTCCCGATATCAAACACCCGGCCTGCGCTAACATGATGTCCACATGTCCGTCTAAAACTATAATTTAGTGAGATCCGCTTTTCGCTACTCTTTTTTACATTCCATATCATCAAATATTTTCATACCTCCTTTCTAACGATTACAATTTTTCGCCTATTTTTTTATTACGAAAAGTAATATCATAAATGAAGCAATCACTTAAAATACTAAAGAAAATTTTAACACATAAAAAAGAAATAAAACGTATATTATGTCGACAGAAATTGTACTTTTTCTTTTATATTTGTCAAAAAAATAAAAAGGAGCTTCCTGCATAATTCAATATAGGGATTTCCAAGAAGGGTGGTTGATAATGTGAAGAAATCCAAAGAGCTGGATGACAGCAATCCCAACAAGAATGACCGGAAGTATCCAAAGTGAGAAGCTGTTGGGCGACATCAGGAGACCGCAGGTACAGGCGGCATAACAGCGGGAATAAGAACAGGCAATACCCTGTCACGGCCGGACTGAGCCTCCGGCAGACACCGCCGGGAGTTGAATCCAGCCATGACAGGAAAGGCTGGGAAGTATGTGGAACAGGCTGGGAAGACGTCCGCCGCAAGGTGCCGGCCTGAGAAGCGTGCAGGTCAGGAAGACTTATACAAAGAATGAGCTGTCAGGAATATTTACCATAGGGCATGACCATGTTTAGGAACTAAACCGACACCCTGGTTATGAACAGGCGGAACGAAGGAAGTTAAGACCCGCGAAACAAAGAAATGTCCATCTCTCTGGCTCAATCATCTGAAATATGAAACTTAAAATTCCTTGATTTTTTAAGGAAAATTACTTGACAATATAGGGAGGCATTATGTTATCAGATTATCCAGATATTTTAACTATTAATGACATATGTAAAATTCTAAACTTTTCACAAAAAACAGTCTACAAATTAGTGCATTCAAAAGAAATTAATGCAAAAAAAATTTGCCGCCAATTTAGGATTCAGAAGACAGAATTGTTACGTTATCTTAATGAAAACTAATTCTTTCAAACGCAAAATTTAATATGAAACCTTCATGGAGGAAATCTGTAAAATTATTCTTAACTCATTTATATTAATAAAGAAAGGCTTTGCAATGAAAAAGATAAAAAAAACAGCAAAATTATCTAACAAAATAAATACCCGCTACTTTGAACCACACATAAACAATCCTTTTGCAGAATCGACTTCGTCCTTTACTTTTCAAAAAGGAACTATAGACAACCATGAAAATGCAAATGCATCTGAGATACCATTTGATGAACGCGCTCAATTCATCTCGTCTAAACGAGAGGAAGGTGAAACATCAAAACGACAAAACAACCAGCAGGAGACATTAAAGCAGGGCATAATACATGCACTGTCTGATCAGCTTTTCACAATATCAAAACTCAAAAAGCAACAGCAAGATTTAAAAGAGCAGTGTAGAGCATACAAGAAGATCACTTTAAAACTTACTACTAATCTGGAAAAAGTAACCGCGAAAAATAAACAATTGGAAAAAGAAATCTTCAAATATAAGAAAGACAGCAAAAAACTACAAAAAGAAATCGACTCCATAAAACAAATAGTCTTATTACAAAGTACCTATGCAAATATCTGCAGTAAAAACACTCCGTTTGAGGAATTGGCTTCCGAATGGAAATATGCATGCAAGCATCCTCAAAAGATAAAATAGATATAGAGTTCTATCTGATCTGCACATTTACTGTGCAGATCATTAAAGACGCTTTTGAAATTGTTTATATAGTTTTAGTGTAATTGAGTACTCGTAAATTTAATTTATTCGGAGGATTTTATTATGGAATTTATTTTTAAACCTGGGAAGGGACTTTATGTAACATATCCTAACACAGATTTTGATACAGACAATCTTATCTCAGAATTTGAACCATTCGTTGTTAAAATAGTCCGTTATTGCAACATGCGGACTATGATCGAATCTGATGAATATATTGTTGCTGTCAAAGACATAAACGCAGAAACTAAAAAAGAAGCCTCTTTACACTCGCTTCACAATATTTCATATTTTAAAACATTCAACTTTCCCGACAGCCTGCTCACCGTCAAGCAACGCCAGATATTGGAATACAAGCTACAGCAGGAAGCTTCTAAAACGGAACCGGAAATAAAATACGTTTATCCACCGGGACTTTACTATACACCTGACAAAACTCCTGTATTTTCTCTAGGCAGCCAACTTTATTTTGAAGATACTGATAAGAATGAAAAACAAACCTGCAAACAAAGTCCTTTCCGCCTAAAACTACCTGTACAAAATCTGAAATTAGACAATTTGATTCCTGACACTGCAAAGAACTTTATCAACTTTTTTCCTGGTGTTTCTGAGATCTTATTTTATGGAGCACTGCTTGGCATTGTAAAACCGTTTCTTGCAGCAGTTAATATTCCGCCTGACTTTATTCTAACTGTCATCGGAAAATCTGGAAGCATGAAAACCTCGCTGGTCCGCAGATATGCTCTCTGGCTGGATACACCAGAAATTCAGGAAGAAACATTTCAAAGCTGCCGTCAGATGCCTGATATTCTGTCACGGATCGACAATATGCAGGGATTAAATTTTCTTATGGATGATCTGCACAACGTTTATGGTTCGCAAGCAAAAAACAGGCAAAGCGACAGGCTTGACAAACTTGCAAGACATATCTGCACAAACCCAAGATGTGCAAATGTGATAATTACAGGTGAAAATATAAATAACATGGCTATATTCAGTGCTCATGACCGTATGTTTCAAGTAACGGTACCGCAGATACCATCCCACATATTACAGAGTATGAAAAAAAAGATAAACAACATGCTCCCTGATACCTTTATGGCCGAACTGGCAGCAAAGTTTGCAGAAACGCTCATGTCCAATTACAGTAAAGTATTGACAGACATAAAAACATTTATCAACCAGTATAGCACCTTTGGATTTGAACAGCCAACCACACGCATTAGCAGACATATTCAAATACTGCGACTAGTGGAATTTTTATACCGCACTTATATGTGCCATAACTCTGAAAGCCTCAGCTGCAAAAATGAATTTGAAGAATCTCTGCAAAAAAATGCCAAACAGCAGCAGGCATTATTGATCTATCACCAAGAAAATGAAGAAGATATAAATTATATTAAAGCCGTTTTCGAATGCCTGACTGCAAAGGATAAATATGTCCATGTTTGTACATCAACGGATGAGTATTTACCCTCCAGCAATACCTGCCTTATGGAAAATGACTACTTTTTTATTACATCTACAGCACTGGCCTCAGCACTGACCAAATATTTAAACAAAACTGTTAGTATGAAAAAAGTTGCGATATCCTTAAGAGACGCTGGATTGTTAGACACTGATACCGATGCACTAACGAAAAAAAAATTGGGCCATCGGCACTATAAAATTAACTATACCCTTCTGGAAAACTCGTATAAAATGATTCCTGATATCTATTAAAATACGCTAATGACATTTCTGAAAAGGTATGCTACACTATATTGCATAGCAGCATGCCTTTTCCATTGAAAAGGAGTATTACAATGAAAGGCACTATACAAACCAAAACTACAAAAAAAGGCATTGATTATATTTATATTTATTTAAGCTACGCAGATCCTGTTACCCAGAAGCGGAAGCAAAAAGTAGTTTCAACCGGACTCCCGGCCAAAGGCAACAAACGGAAAGCCGAGGCCATGATCAAAGATTACATTGAGAAATACCAGTATCTGGAAATCCCTAAAACAGACACACTTATTGATAACCATATCAGCCTGTGCGACTTCCTCGACTATTGGCTGTCCGGCAAAAAACTGGAACTTCGCCAGTCTACCTATGAAGGGTATGCCTGCCGCATCCATTCCATCAAAAAGTATTTTGAAAAAAAGAATCCTGAACTGATCGCATTGACGCCAAAGGATTTCAACGATTTCTTCAAATACTCCCTGGAATACGGCAAAATAAACCAAAAAACACGCAAACGGGAACCGCTGGCCGTCCGATCTGTCAGAAGCTACCGCAGTATTCTCCATGCGGCTTATAACGAAGCTATCATCAACGGGATTATAAACACAAATCCGCTGGATACAGTCGTCGTGCATGGCAAAAAGAACCGTGAGTATAATGAGGAATATTATTTTCTGACAGAAGAAGAAATATCAGATGTACTTCATTTTATGAACCGAAGCTATCCTCGTCTGGTCGGAATTGCCTTTATGGGTGCTTATTATGGATTACGACGCTCGGAAATTCTGGGCTTGAAATGGGATGCTATAGACTGGGAAAGAAAAACCATCTCCATACAGCATACCGTTGTCCGCGTAACTTCTGTCATGACAGAAGATGCTACCAAGACACAGGCAGGAGCCAGGGTGCTGAACCTTTTTGATACAGCGAGAAGCTGCCTGCAGCGGATTAAGCAGGAACAGGATGCAAATAAGGCTTTCTTCGGAAATACCTATGCAAACCACGACGGCTATATTTTCACATGGGAAGACGGACACCCATATGACCCGAATTATGTTTCACGCATGTTCACAAAAGCCATGACATACTATGGCCGTCCAGAGATCACACTGCACAATCTGCGGCATACATGCTGTTCCATGCTGATCAACCGCGGATGGGACTTAAAAAAACTGCAGTACTGGATGGGACACAGTGATGCCTCCACAACGCTAAATATTTATTCCCACTTCAACCGGAAACGATTAAATGAAAGTGAGAATGACCTGAACAGCATTTCGGCGGCGGCATCAGACCTGTTCTAAATTTTTGTTAGAACAAATGTTAGAACGAGCCGGTTTTCTGCTGTTCCTCTAAAAACTGCAAAAAATAAAAAGAACCGGAAACCCTTTATCCAAGCGGTTTCCGGTTCTGCACTCCGCTCCGGTCGGCGCTTAACAGGCGTCCACCGGACGCCTAGCGCCCCTGCCAAGAGTCGATGCGACAGGATTTGAACCTGCGGCCTCTGCGTCCCGAACGCAGCGCTCTACCAAACTGAGCCACGCATCGTCACATAATTCAAAGCAATTGAACTTATCACCTGAATTATGTTATCATAAATTATTCCATTTGTCCAGTTATTTTTTCAATATTTTTCTTTTTTCTATTTTTATTCGTCAAAGTCCCTATCCACCTGCTTTTGCTCAATATACGGCACAAAGCTCATCGGTGTCATTTTTTCATGAACGGCCATCATATAATTATGCCATATATTCCCCGGATACGTAGAGCCCATAAGCCCTGGCAGTTCTGCCGGCTGGTCATAGCCTACCCAGATACTGGTTGTAAAGTAACGGGTATAGCCTGCGAACCATCCGTCTTTATTGTCGTTCGTCGTTCCGGTTTTGCCTGCTGACGGCATATCTCCAAGCCCCAGCCCTCTGGCTGTTCCTTCGTTCATAACGGTCTGGAGCATATCTGTCATTGTTCGTGCTGCATTGGATTTGTATATGCGCTCCCCTCCTGCTTCTTCTTTTTTGCTTCGTACTTTCTCTTCTTCTGTTTCTGAAGTATAGATCAGGTTTCCTTGTGTATCTTCGATTTTTATAATGCATGTCGGTTCCCGGTAACAGCCGTCATTCGCAAGTGCGGCAAAGCCGGCTGCCATCTCCAAAGGCGATACACCGATCGTGAAGCCGCCCAGAGCGGCTGGCAGCCTTTCATCTTCCGGATCAATTTTTGTAAAATTCATTTTCTTTAAATAAGAAAGGCCCGTCACTGGTGTTAACTCATCAAATAATTTCCATGCAATCGTATTTTTCGATTTTTTCACAGCATGGCGAATCGTAATCGCTCCTTCATATACCCCATTGGAATTCGATGGGCCGTCTTCGATCGGCTCATCCATAACGACAGTGTCTGGCGTATAGCCGCGCTCTAACATGGGTGTATAGACAAGCAGGGGTTTGATGGCGCTTCCTGGCTGGCGGAAGCTCTGATAGGCGCGATTCAGCGTATAGCCTTCAAAATGCTGTGTGCGGCCTCCTACAACTGCTGTTACATATCCGGTTGTATTGTCGATCGTTACGCCAGCGCCCTGCAGTTTGTAAACGCCTTCCTCATTGACATCTGAAAATCCGCTCAGGCCGGTGTCAATTGCGTTCTGCAGTGTTTGCTGCTGGTCCATTTGGATCGAGGTGTAAATGCGGTAGCCGGATGTATACAGGCTGCTTTCGCATTCCCGGTACAGTTTTTTATATTGTTTGTTATATTGTTTTTCTTCTTTTTTGTTATCAAAATAATACTGGAATTCAAATCCCTGCTGCTTCATTAAGGCACGGATTGCACAGTAATTGACATAGGTTTCTACGTAGTCGTTTTTTTCGATGCCTTTTTTTCTTTTTAATTTAATTTTCTCTTCTTTTGCTTCTTTAGAAGCAGCCAGTGAGATGACTCCTTGTTCATACATGCTTGTCAGCATTCGGTTGCGGCGGCTCAGCGTATTTTTTTTATGATGCACCGGATCATATAAGGATGGGTTATTGGGAATGGCGCATAAGAATACGACTTGTGATAAGTCCAGCTTATCTATGCTTTTGCTGAAGTAGCCCTGTGCCGCGGCCTGAATGCCGTAGTAGCCATTGCCAAAATATATATTATTTAAGTAGAATTCCATAATCTGGCTTTTTGTGTATTTATCTTCCAGATTCTGCGCTATGAAAATCTCCTCCATTTTCCGCTCCCATGTCCGGTCCATGCTTAAATAGACGGTACGGGCAAGCTGCTGGGTGATCGTGCTTCCGCCCTGCGTTACTTCTCCATTGCGCAGCATGGCGATCACTGCGCGTAAAATCGCAAGATAATCTACGCCTTTGTGTTTGTAGAATTTCTGATCTTCGACGGCTACAAATGTCTTTTCTACAATTTCCGGTATTTTTGAATATTCGATATAATAAGCATCTTTTTCCCCTTTATATGCTTTTAACAGTTTGCCGTCAGCGTCGTATACGAGTCCTGTTTCTCCTTTGCGAAATGTATCTTTGCTTGATTTTGCTACCAATAAGTCTGCGTCGGCTTTCAGTTCTGTAATTGTCTGGGCATACCCGCCTCCAAAATAATAGGCTGCTGCACCGACGAGCAGCAACAGCAATAAAAGCTGCAATTTAAAAAAAATCCAGAAACCACGATATTTTTTTCTTACTTTTTTCTGTTTGGCCATTTCATTTTTCTCCAATGTCTGTTTCGTAATAATCTTATTTTACACATAATGCACTTATTTCACAATAGTTCAATCTATCATAAATAAGTTTTGCAATTGTTCAGATTTTAGTCACAATTTGCTGTTAGTATATGATATAATAGTTGCTGCAGTTTTATTTTTTGGCGGAAATTTGCCTGCTGCAGATGATACTTTAAAATAACAGTACAGGAGGAACCGATTTGAAAAAGAGATTAGCGGTCTTATTGTTAAGTGCGTGTCTGATTGCCGGGTGCGGGAGCAAGTCATTCATCACTACGAAAAATGAACCGATTGCAGATGCTGTCTATACGAATGATTATGTATCGCTTGCTTCCTACACAGGATTAAAGGCGGAAAAGAAAAATTATATCGTAACGGAACAAGATGTGGAAGATAAAATACATGAGGTGCTCGTAGAATTTGCTGAATATGAATCTGTTACACGCCCTTCCAAATCCGGCGATTTTGTTCAGACAGACTATAAAGCTTCCATTGACGGTTCTGTCGTCGCTCAGGAGAATCAGTATGATTTTGTACTGGGCGCTGAGGAATACGGAAAACAATTTGACGAAAAGTTAACAGGTGTTTCCATTGGTGATGAACTCAAGTTTTCCCTCGACTTTGATTCTGATTTTATAGATGTGGAATGGGCTGGTAAAACGGTTGACTTTGAGATACGCGTTACAGACATCCAGGAGGAACTTTTACCGGAACCTACGGATGCATTTATCAGTGAAAATACGGAATATGATTCGTATCAGCAGTTTTCTGATGCTATGCGAAAAGAAGTGACTGACGCTTATGAATCTGAAAGTTCACAGGAGCTTCAGGAAAACCTGATTCAGCAGGTCATAGATGCTTCCAGTATTTTGCAATATGAAAAAAAAGATTATGAGGAAGCGAGGGATACCATTAATAATGCTTATCTTGGTTACCTTGAACTCTTTGGCTTGGAAAACCTGGAGGATGTCTATGAATTCCTGGACATGACGGAGGAAGACGTGGAGGAAGAAATACAGTCGATGCTTTACCGTACGCTCGTTATCAATGCTATTATAGACAATGAGAAACTTACTGTAACAGATGACGATTATGAAGACGGCATTCAGCATTATATGAAACAGACAGAAATAGAATCCAGAGAGGAATTTCTAAATACGTATTCTGAAGAAGAAATCCGTACGCAGGTGTTAGAGGATAAAGCCTTAAACTTTTTGGTCAGCCATGCTGATATTACAGAAACAGACACCGAACATGAGGATGCCTAAAAAACAGCCAGCTGGAAGCATTTCAGTATTCTCACTTACAGAATTCTAAAGTTCCAGCTGGCTGTAGTTGTTTTGTTTTAATAAATCCTCAATTTAACTATCTCTCCCTTGTTTTCAGTTCTTCTATCTTTTCAGGATTATTGTTCCATCTGCCTTCCCAAAAATCCGGCTGCAGTCATTGCAAGCTTGCTTTCCGTCTCTCCCATCTTGGTTTTTTCATCTTTATTATATAATATAACAGAACCAATCGCATCACCTTCACAAATAATCGTGCTGATCGCCTGAGATGCAAACTCTCCGCTGTCATCCAACGTTACCTTTACAAATTCACTTTCCTCTTTGCTGGCTACCATACTGTTGCGGTCTTCTATCACGCATTCCAGCTGATGACTGATTGGTTTTCCTTCAAAATCCTTCTTACCGTTTCCCGAAGCGGCAATTACGTGGTCACGGTCCGTAATGCATACGAGCATTCCTGTCGTCTGTGCCAATGACTCGGCATATTGTCCGGCGAATTCGCTTAATTCGCCAATCGGAGAGTACTTTTTAAGGATAATCTCACCCTCACGGTCCGTGAATATTTCCAGAGGATCTCCCTCCCGAATCCGTAAAGTCCTTCTGATCTCTTTGGGAATGACGACTCTCCCCAAATCATCTATCCGTCTGACTATTCCTGTTGCTTTCATATGAAAAATTCCTCCATTTACAGATTTTACTTGATGCTGTTGTAGTATCTGTAAAAACCAGACTTTTATACATCAGAAGCAATCAACAGAATTCAAAAACATTATCTCATCAGGCGAATCAATATCCTGCCGCCTGGTATGGAGCGCAGCTCTTCTTCATTAAAACAGCGAATCTGCAAAATCATAACCGCATAGACGATAATTGCCGCTCCTATAGCCATTACGGAGACAATATATACATTTTTAAACGCTTCATAAAACACCTGATAAACAGCAAATGCTACCATGCCCATCGCTGCAGAGGCTGTCAGCGGTTTGATAAAAGTGTTGAAAAACTCCCACCGATAACCAATCTTCTTTGTAATCGCACGACAGTTCAGCAGGCATACGATAAATGGAAAAAGTACATTGCATATAACCAATGCGTACACATTTAAATCTGTAAATGCAAGCAGGACGCCAAGCAAAACTACATGTATGCCAAGGGAAATGGCTGAATGTATGACCGGAAGCTTCATAAAATTATATCCCTGCAAGATAGATGTTGTCAGTGTAGACAGCGCATAAAATACTACTGCACCGGAACCTGTTGTCAGCAGTAAAATGGCTTGCGTCTGATATGTAACAAGGCTGGGAAACAACATTTTCATAATAGGTTCCGCCAGGACAGCCAGCCCTACCGCTGAAGGAAACGCGATCACCATATTTACTTTAATCACCTGCGTAATCTTCTGGTTCACGCCCTCAATATCATTCTGCATTCTGGACAGTACGATACTCGGAAGCGTAGACGCTGCCATTGCCGTTGCAACCGCTACCGGCAGATTCACGAGCTGGTTATACTGTGCATTATAGACCCCTTGCAAAGAAGATACTACCTCATCCTTGTAACCATGCAGCGCCATCAGATTTCCAAACATCAAATCGTCTATCGTATAACCGATCTGATATACCGTCTGACTCAAAATAACCGGAATAATCGTTAAAAACAGCCCTTTATATATAGATCTGCTGGATTCCAGCCGTTCTGCCGGATTCACTTTATTCATATAACGATTTCGAGTCGTTCCGAACAAATACATCACAAACAGCAGCGCCGTCGCCGCACCTGCCAGCGTTCCGAATGTACCGCCTGCAGCCGCATAAGATGCCGCATTCCCTGACGTACCATACATTTTCATAAACTGCCAGGTTGCAAACACGCTGATGCATGCATTTACGATCTGTTCCAGAATCTGAGACACGGAGGTCGGAACCATATCTCCATGCCCCTGAAAATAACCTCGGAATACACCAAGCAGCGCTACAATAAAAGTCGTAGGCGCCAAAACCCGCAACGGCCTTGCAATTCCAGGCCTGTGATATAATTTTTCCATAGCTCCCGCGCCAAAATAAAGCACATTCATCGCCAGCAGCCCTGCTATCAAAGCATACACGAGCGCGCTTACAAGCACTCTTCGCATATTTTGGTACTCCGCTTTTGCAACTCTTGCCGATACCATTTTGGACACTGCCAAAGGCAGACTGTAAGAAGATATGGTCAATGCAATTCCATAAATGCCAAATGCTACAGAATACAGGCCATTCCCTTCGCCGCCCATCATATTGCTCATTGGAATGCGGTACGCAAACCCAATCACTTTTGTAATTATACCTGCTCCCGCCAGGATTCCTCCCTGGAGCAGTACGTTCTTCTTTTTTTCTGCCATGTGGTCATATCTCCTGCTTCGTAACTGCCCGGCACAGGCTGCAGCAGTTACGGACTCCGGCTTTTAAAATTTTGTAGCGGTCCAAGGGTTATCTGAACTGTTACGAACTTTTCCGTGCCGGATGACTGATGGTATAATAAAACTAGTATAACATAACTTTCTTGTAATTTTAACTGTTTTTCATGAATTAATTGCAGTATAATAAATGTAAACGCAGCGGTATGAATCATATGGTACATATTAAATATTTGCACAAGGAAGGAGCATTTAATTATGAACATCGTATTATTGGATGCAGACACCATTGGACAGGATATCGACCTGACCGTGTTTGAAAAGCTTGGAAACGTCACCGTATATGGATTCTCTTCAAAGGAAGAAATGCGTGAACGTACTGCGGATGCAGATGTACTCATTATAAATAAAATGCTGGCAAATGCATATACATTGGAAAAAGCTTCTCATTTAAAGCTGATCTGCGTAGCAGCTACCGGAACGAATAATCTGGATAAAGATTATCTGGCACAAAGAGGGATTGCCTGGAGAAATGTCGCTGGATATTCTACGGAATGCGTCACGCAGCATACTTTTGCAATGCTTTTTTATCTTCTGGAAAAACTGCCTTACTATGATCAGTATGTGAAAAGCGAAGCTTATGTGGACAATACTACTTTTACGCATTTTTCAAATGTATTCCATGAACTATGCGGCATGACATGGGGAATTATCGGGCTCGGAGCTATCGGCCAGCGGGTTGCACAGGTTGCTTCAGCGTTTGGATGCCATGTTATTTATTATTCTGCTTCCGGACAGCATGATCACTCGGATTATGAACGCGTATCTTTTGATGAGCTTTTATCCAGATCAGATATTGTCTCTGTACATGCTCCGCTGACAGACCGTACAGAAGGTCTGATGAACCGCAAGGCATTCCGGAAAATGAAAAAAAGCGCGATTTTCTTAAATCTTGGACGCGGGCCGATTATCGTAGAACAGGATCTTGCCGATGCGCTGCAGGCCGGTGAGCTGGCTGCTGCCGGACTGGATGTATTGTCCGCGGAGCCGATGAAGGCTGACAATCCGCTAAAATGTATCAAAAACAGCGGACGGCTGATCATCACCCCGCATATCGCATGGGCGGGCGCTGAAACCCGCCGCCGGCTGATGGATATCATATGGCATCAGATACAGACCTTTTTTGATACGGAACAGGCTTCCAGCCAGAACGTGTCTGAATCATAGATCCTTTTTATTCTCCGAGTATCCAGTCCAGGCCGCTGTGAAAAGACTGCTGCCCTAAAAATAAACGCAGCTGTTCCAGTACTTTATCATAGCGGTCCTCTTCATAAGCATCTGTACGGTAAAGGCTGTCAAGCTGTTTTAAAGCCTCCTGATAACGCACGGAGGCTTTTTTTATCAGTTCAGGCACGCTGCTGTAAAATTTGAGCTGCGTATCCCACGGATTCTTCCATTGTCTGTGTTCCAGATTCAGAGGATCTTTCGTACACTGTATAAAATCGCTTGGAATGACTGGCGCTATCTGCAGATGGCCAAACAGGATCTTCTCAGCCTTTTCCACAATCTGGCGTTTGTAATTATGCGGATTATAAGTAAGCCTGGTCCCAATCTGCATCGAACGGATCGCTCTGGAGAAAAACCCTTTCCTTAGCGCCAGTTCTTCAAATACCGAATCATAAGCGTAAAACAGTATCTCTGCAACGACTTCCCTTGTCTTTTTGTCAAATGCGATTGTCTTATAATATGGAAAAGCGGAAGGCAGGCAGTTTGCATACCGCATCAGCAGCACCGCGTCTATATCAGACTCCAGCGCAATATGGTCTGCATAGCCTTTTTTCTTTAGCTCATCGCCAACACCGGTCCTGTCATATACATAAGGATGCATCTGCGTATCCAGCACATAATGCCCGATGAACCCTGCTGCATATGCCTGCGCTGCCTGCCGTTCCTCCGCCTTTGTAAAAAGCTGCTCTGCTTTGATCAGACATGTTAAAAATTCTCCGGTCCACCTTTTATGTGCAATAGAACCTGGGCGGACTTTTTTTAGCTGAGAGGCCAGATGATAGAAAAAAATGTCCGGCCCCTGCAGCCCCAGTTGAAAGACTGCCTTATAATTGTCAATGCTTTCCAGCAATGTCTGACAGCATTGTTCCTTTTTCAGCCGCCTGCAATTATTTACTCCGAATAAATAATGTGTTGTAAATCCCGGCATTTCTGCTCCTCCTATATGATTCCATAACAATTGCGTGTTTATTTGTAACAGTTCAAGGGTTATCTGAACTGTTACGTTTATTTACACTTTACGTAAAGCTTTACTCCTTTTATCTCAACTACCTGCGCCATTTCTCCGGCTTCCATCACTGACCGCTCCTCTGTGCTTCTTGCTGTCCATTCCATACCGTTAAAAACTGCCTTTCCGGTTTCCTCTTTATTGTCTATTCGTTCTGTCACAAGTACCTCTTTGCCTATAATCTCTTCATAATTGGTCTTCACATTATGTGGTTTTACATATTTTAAGGCAAATGGCCTTGTGTAAAACAGCAGTACAAACGATACTCCAAAAAAGATAACGATCTGCACAACAATTCCCAATCCCGTTAATGCAGCCAGCAGCGCAGCAAGCGCGCCTCCTGCAAACCAGATACTTGTCAGCCCGACCGTAATGATTTCGACTACAATAAACACGACCATTAATGCCAGCCAGATAAAAACCGGTGATGTAAAAAATTCCTGCATAATCTTAACCTCCTCCGCCTGCCTGATGTTTATGATATTATTATTGTATCAGGAATATGCCGAAAATACAATGCAAAGAAAAAACTGTCATATAAAAGATGCTATACAAAATAAATTCATTTTGTACTGCAGCCTTCTATCTGACAGTTTTTTTGTACAAGCGCTTATTTTAAGCGAATTTCGTTATGAAATCTTTACCCCTCGAATCGCACTGTATTTTCCATAAATTTTTCGTTCCATGGAATCTACTTTGTAAGCGCGGACTCTTATATAATAAATTTTGCCTCTTTGAAGGTTTTTCAATGTTTTTGACGTATAATACGTAGATATTTTTTTAACATTGGATGAAAAGTCTTTGCTTGTGGAATAGCAAATCTCATATCCTTCCGCACCAGTCACAGCATCTATTTTTACTTTTAACTGTCCGTTCTCATTGGACGCAAATGACGGTGTCGACGTTTTCTGCGGCTTTGTGATTCTTACCCACTGTGCATACAGCACGCACTCTGCATTTGGAATGGTTGATTTGCTTACTTTTCTGCCTCCGGACGCTTTTGTATACCATCCCTTGAATCTGTAGTTTGCCCGCTCTACCGTTGGCAATGCGTCTATTTCATCCCCGGCAGCCAGCGATATTTTCTGATAATTCAAATTTGTTCCGCCGTTCGGATGGAAGAAAATCTCGTAAAATACCTGGTCACTGTTTCCAGGTACTGGCGTTGTTGGATTTTGTACATCATTGGATGATGAGCCTCCCACGACAATTTCAATGGTTTGGGATACTCCACTATAAGATACAACAATCCGGTTTGTCCCTGTCGTCAGTGTACGCTGTGATACGGAATAACTGTATACTCTTTCGGAAGTGCCGTTTGAATAATTTGCCTGTACAACAAGTCCGTCCGAAACATTTGCCCCCGCATATTTCAGACCGTTATAAGCAACGGAAAGTCCTGTCAGAGCTTTTGTATCACTCCAATGTGCATAATAGGTCGTATTTTTGTTAATCACCGTTGTTTCTGTCAGTTTCGTTCCCTGCCCGTTTTGCGCTGTATACCAGCCAAGGAACTGTGCATTTGCTTTTGTCGTTGACGGCAGCGGATTAATCGTTCCCAGCTCGCTGACTACAACAGGCGAAACCGGACTGCCTCCCTGACTGTTAAAAGAAACCGTATATGTAATTTTTGGCAGGCCTAAGTTGAAAAACTCCACATTATAAGAAATCGGTGTGCCTGCTCCCGTAATAGATACCTGGAACGTATCTCCGCTTCTGTATTCGCCAATGCTCTGCAGTGATGGGCGGAAAATAATGCATCCGGTCTGGCCGTAAGCGTTATTGTTGACATAAAAATCTCCGTCCGCTGAAGAATTAGAAAAACGCCATGTCTTATAATCTCTGTATCTCGTAAGAATTACCTGAATATCATTTGCGTTTATTGTGTGGCCAAGGCTAAAGCTCCATGGATAGTTCGCGGAGAAATATTCTACCGGCATCGTACGTGCCGGCCATGCCACACCTGTTTCGTATGCAAGCGTATTGGTTGTATCTGTGACATAAGCGCTGCTGAATGTCCCTTTTAATCCGCTCACTACGCCGAACCCGGTCTGACGCATCTGCGGATTCAGCAAATATCTGCGCTCTTCCAGCGTAGCGATATCCGTACTTTCAGCACCGCCCATCCAGTCTGCAACAATCGTTTCATTTAAGCCGCGGCTTCCCCATGACGCCCATGAATTATTCGAACTGGTTGCTCCCAGCAGAGCTGTCTGGTACATTGTATTCGTCATAGAATACGGACGGCTTGGATTATGTGATACCTGTCCGTTTAAATAGTTAATGAGCGCCGCTGCCTGCGCATACTCGCAATATGTGCTGTTGATTGATACATTATCTGAAATTCCTGCAATATAACGAACCTGATTCAGCATATTTAACGCAGACTGCTGCGTCGCATCTGATAATTTGCCCGGATCATACGGCAGTTCTACATATGGATTTGTCGTAAAACTGAAATTATCATTCATACCTGCACGGTTGGCTGCCACATAACTGCGGATTTCCTGCTGTGTGCGGTATCTCACATTCATTCCCTGCGATGCGGCATGTGCCTGTGTATGACTGCAGCTGAAAAATACCGCTGTCATCATTACAAAAAACATAGAAAATGCAATCATTAAATAGTGCTTTTTTTTGTACAAAAGATTCATATTATCTCCTTTCTGCGTTTTCATCCACTCTTCTGGCAACAATAACCAGACGTCCATTTGGCTTTGAATATTCACACGTTGACAGCATTAAAAGCTGATCTCCGTACTGCAGCTGTATTCCTGTATCATACAGCTGGTTTTCTTTTACAAAATCAACACAATCCTGAAACTCGCGTTCTGAACGATAGTTGTAGAACCGATAGTATCGAAATCCCTCTTCGTCCTGATACAGGACTCTCGTAAGCAAAACCGCAGCGATCTGGTACGTACCTGTTTCATAAATCGTATCATACTGCAGCTGTGCATGATCCCGGTAAAACTCCGGATCTTTGTACTGCTCCAGCATGCCGAAGCCTCGTCCGCTGCTCATATTATGTCCGTAAATTACCGTATTGTTATCCTGCGGAAAGCAGCTGCTGGCATTTTCCACAAAAAGAGAGCCTTCTTCTGACTTTTTTCCTGTGTAATCACGATGCAGATAATAATATCGTTCTCCCCGCTTTTCATCATCTGACTGCATCACCGGCTGATCAATTTGTACTCCCGGTATTTTCAGCCAGCCAAACAAGTCAGGATATTTTTGATAAAATGACTGATACTGCGGCAGTATTTCCATAACCTTTTGCTTTTGCTTTTTATTTTGATTGGATGCTGTTCCTGTATCCGCCGTATTTTCATCCGGAATATGCGCATTCTTTTGCTCTGCCACTGCCTCCGCATCTGATACAGGTTCCTGGATATCTGCAGATACAGATGAATCCAAGTCCAAAACAGTTTCTTTTTCCTCTGCAGGCGCACGCATATTCAAAGCATCATATTCCTCTGTATTTATCTGCTGCTCCGAATCCCTGGCATTTCCGGCCCGTTCTTTCGTAATTTTTTCCCTGTCCATGTGTACAGCCGATATCATCCCTGAAAATAAATTCTGCAGCTTTTCTTTTCCCCGGCCATCCTCTGACTGCATATAAATCAGAAATATAATCAGTCCGACAGAAATAACAACAAACAGCGTCCAGGCTATTTTTGCCTTGAATGATGATTTTCTAACAGCTTCTTCCGGCTGTATAATGAACTTTGACTCCTCCTCTGCCTCCTTTTTTCCATATCGTTGTTGCAGCACATTAATAAAAGCATCCCCTAACCAGCTGGAAAAATAATATTTTTCATCCCTTGTCAAAAGAGAAAGCGCTTTTTTCGCTTTTTCTTCATCCTCCCAGTTACAGGACGAACATATTTTTTGAATCTTACTGATATCATGCTGAAGCATCCGCTGTTCTTCGCTGATATTTAATTCCAGTTTTGCTGCAATCTGCTCTGTAAATGCCCTGCCGAATTCGGTACTGAAATAAGCATCTGTATCTGCTGATAACTCCTGATACTGGCTCTTCCAGTACAAGTCATACTGTGCTTGTCCATCCAGTATCAGTTCCTGCATTAAATGAATATCCTTTTGAAGCTTCGCCCAGTCTATCGGCTTCTCCTCATCAACCGATTTCTGCAGCATCAGCAAAAACTTCACCCCAAGCTCTCCGGCAAAGATCAGTTCCTGCTGCTTTGACAGCTTCTGGACATACCTTTCCATTTGATAATCGCCCATACGCCAGCATTCCGCGACCATACGCTCTATATTTTGCAGATCAACCCATTCTGTATTCCATTTCATAAAACAATCCTTTGATTCTTTGTTTTTACTATGAATATCGACATCTTGCATATTAATGTTTACTGCTTTTTTAATTATAGCAATAATGTTCCCAGAACTCAAGTATTTCACACACGAGATTTTGTAAAACACTCTCTGACACGAAAAAAGGATCTTGCTTTCGCAAAATCCTTTTTCATAGCAACGTCCTTTTATTTACTTACAATCCGATAATAAACCCGTGCCGTCAGCACGTAAATGACAATATACATCAAGGCAAATACCAAAAATGAAACACCGGTACACATAATATACAGCTTTGTATTTACAAAGTTCATCAGTGCCAGCAGCCTTGATATAAGCGGAAATGCCGCTGCCACATGGATAAATGCCGCAAGCAAAGGCAGAAAGAATACCGTCAGTACCTGCGATCGAATGGCAGCTCTTACTTCCCGCCGTTCCATCCCGACTTTTTGCATAATGGCAAATCGTTCCCTGTCGTCATAGCCTTCTGAAATCTGTTTGTAGTAAATGATCAGCACCGTAGCCATAACAAACAGCACAGCTAAAAATGTCCCGATAAAAAAGAATCCTCCGTATAGGCTTGCAAAATCCATTCTGGCCGCTGCCCGCGACTCTGTCCATGTATTCAGGTCACGTGCTTTCATCTCATGCTGGATTGCGGCATAAAATTGCTTTTGTTCCTCCTGGCCGGCAGCACTGTCGAATCCGTAAAACTCACTGATATTAGTGGCAATGTCTCCATATGCCTCCTGCTGCTGTTCGTATATTTCATGTAGTTCCTGCTCATCTGGCACAATCATAATCAATGTATTTGACATATTTGCCATAAGAGTGCCACTAACCGTAAAATGATCCAGCTTTTCCCGTATCTGATACTCTTTCCCAAACAGCTTTACCACCGGTTCCTCATATTCCTCACGGACAGAATAGACCAAAATCTCCTTATCACCCAATGTTTTTTGCTGTCCTTCCACGTAATTATAATCTTCCAGCATCATAAAAAATAAAACATAAGACGAATCTATCGCTGTCACAGGCGCGCTTCTGTCAACAATAAAAGTGTCTCCGTCACGTAACGCTGAAAAATTCAGATAGCGATAGCGGACTTCGTTTTTCACATTAAAATGATGTTCTTTCTGCAGATCATATACCGTATCAAATACTTCCTCATTACGCTCTTTTTCTTTTTCATGAGACAATACCATAAATTCAGACGTATAACGTGTTTTTAATATATCATCCATTCCAATGATCATAGAGCTTGTAGATGATACCATAACAAGCACCATCGTAGAGAGAATACAAATATTTGCCAGGCCGACCGCATTTTGTTTCATCCGATAGATCATGCCGGATATGCTGATAAAATGCCGTGACTGATAATAATATTTTTTATTTTTGCGCATGAGCTTTAAAAATGCGATGCTTCCTGCCGTAAACAGGAAATACGTTCCAAATATAACGAGCAGCACCGCGACAAAAAACGCGGGAATCGAAGTAATCGGATTTTTTGTTGCAGCCGCTATATAATAACCGCTTCCAATACATACTATTCCAAGCGCTGTCATCAGCCGTTTTGTTTTCGGCTCCTTTTCTCCGGCACGGCTGTCCTGCAGTAACTCCATCGGGTTCGAGATCTGAATCTGGCAAACAGCGTTTAAAAAAATCAGTACAAAAATGGCAGCTGCCAGCTTTACTGTGTATGCAACCACTTTTGATGAAACAAAAAATCCTAAGACAGTCTGTGCGCCTGCAAGTTTCCCAATCAGCAAAAACATCAGCTTATCCAGCGCTATGCCCAGCCCTATGCCTGCCGCAAGGCTGACTGCCATTACATACAGCGTTTCCCAGCCAAGCACAAGCGCCAGATGCCGTTTTTCCATGCCAAGAATATTAAATACACCAAATTCTTTTTTTCGGCGTTTTACAAGAAAGCTGTTTGTATAAAATAAAAAGATAAACGCAAAAATTGCTACAACAACGCTGCCCAGCCCTAATATATAAATAATGGTATCTCCGCCCAGCATTTGTTCAATGCCCGGATTCATAGACAGCGATTTAAAAATATAAAACATGGCTATCGTCACGATACATGTTAAAATAAATGGGAAGTATGTTTTTCTGTTTTTCTTTATATTATTTGCCGCCAGTTTGGGATAAAATGCTGTTTTCATCTTCTCTCACCACCTGTCGCCAGCAGTGTCAGCGTATCGGATATTTTCTGATACATCTGCTCATTCGTACTGTTGCCTCGGTAAATCTGATGAAATACCTCGCCGTCCTTAATAAATAACACCCGTCCCGCATGGCTGGCTGCTTTGGCAGAATGTGTAACCATCAAAATTGTCTGACTATCGGCATTGATCTCGCTGAAAATCCGCAGCAGTCCATCGGCAGAACGGGAATCCAGCGCTCCTGTCGGTTCATCGGCAAGCACCAGCTTTGGTTTCGTTATAAGCGCACGCGCAACTGCCGCACGCTGTTTCTGTCCGCCGGACACTTCATACGGATATTTCGAAAGGATATCTGTTATTCCCAGCTTTGCGGCAATCGGCGTCAGCCATGCGCACATTTCCCTGTAAGCGCATCCGCCTAATACAAGCGGCAAAAAAATATTGTCCTGTAAAGAAAACGTATCCAACAGATTAAAGTCCTGAAATACAAACCCTAAATTATTTCTGCGAAACGCTGTCATTTCTTTTTCTTTCAGGCCCCACATACTTTTTCCTGCCAGCAGTACCTGCCCGCTCGTAGGCTTATCCAATGCCGCCAAAATATTCAGCAAAGTTGTCTTGCCGGAGCCTGACTCTCCCATAATCGCTACATATTCTCCTTCTTCTACAGAAAAAGATACATTTGCCAATGCCTGCACCTGATTTCCCCCATGACGGGTCGTATATATTTTTTTCAGGCATTTTGCTTCCAATATTGCCATTGTTATGACCTCCTTGTTTCCTCTTGTATTTCTGTATGGTTATCATAACAGGGCCGGAGCTGTTTCAACATCGAATCAGGTGACATTTTAACCGGTTTATGTGACATTTTTGCAAGGTGTGTCACAGATGTCCGAAAAAGATAATATCATATCATGGTCAGTTCTTCCGTATGAAAATCGATCAGAAATGCAGTCCCTTTTCCGACCTCCGATTCCACCCGAATCTGATGTGACAGCTTGTCCGCTGTCATACGGCATAAATACAGCCCAAGTCCGGTCGATTTTTTATCAGCTCTCCCATTATAGCCTGTAAAACCTTTCTCAAAAATACGCGGCAGGTCTTCGGGCGCTATTCCTATTCCTGTATCTGCAATCTGCAGTACTTTTTCCTCCGGCATTGTGATACGTACCTCACCTTCCTGCGTATATTTCACCGCATTGGATAAAATCTGCTCTATTAAAAACAGCAGCCATTTTTCATCTGTCAGTACTGTTTGTCCGGTCGGTTCATACGACAGCCGGATTCGTTTTCGCACAAACTGAAAAGCATATTTATGTACAGCCTGACGGATAATATCATCCAGTCTGTATTCCTGAAATACAAAATCAGAGCTCTCACTGCCAAGCCGCAGATAACCGAGCGCCATCTCCACATACCGTTCAATCCGAAACAGCTGCGCCAGTAATTCCCGATTTTCTTTTGTATCTTCGGCCTGCAGCGTCATACGCATAACGGAAATCGGCGTTTTAATCTGATGTACCCATGTCGTATAATAATCGATACGCTCCTGTCGTTCCTGCTGCCATTCTGTCTGTTTTGTATCAAAAATATGTTTCAGCCTGTGTATTACCTCCTGTGCGTCTGCTTCTGGCAGCGTCTTTGATTTTGGCAGGGCATCATCCGTGATCTCTATATTTTCCATAATATCAAGCCACACAAGATGTCTTTTCCTGTAAAAATAAAAATGGACGGACAGTACGGAAACTGTCAGTATCGTACATAAAGCTGCGGCATACCAGACAGCTTCTGTCTCCAAATGATACAAATAAAATATCACAGCAAAAATACATACATTGACAGCCGACATACATGCCACGAGGCGATACTGCCATATATAAGCTAATAAAACCGTCTGCCTGCGTGTTTTCTCCATCATTGCTATTCACCTGCCTCGATCATATATCCGCTGCCGACCTTTGTCATAATAAAATTTTTAAGCCCCGCCTTTTCCAGTTTTTTTCTCAATCTTGTTACGTTCACAGTCAGCGTGTTTTCTTCCACATAACAATCCATCTGCCACAATTTGGTCATCAGCGTATCACGGCTGACGACCTTTCCTTTGTTCTCCAGCAGCTGCTGTAAAATCCGAAATTCATTTTTCGTCAGCTCTATTCTGTTGTTTTCATAAGTAAGCGACGCGTCATTGAGATTTAATACCGCTCCGCGATGCTCCAGTACAGGTATTTTTCCGTTCATATTGTAAGCACGCCGCAGAGCCGCCTGCAGCTTTGCGGTTAAAACATCCAAATCCACCGGCTTTGGGATAAAATCATCACCGCCCATATTCATGGCCATGACAATATTCATATTATCCGATGCTGACGACAGAAAAATGACCGGTATATTCGATATTTTGCGGATCTGCGTACACCAGTAATAACCGTTATAAAACGGCAGCATAATATCTACAATCACCATATGCGGGTCAAAGCTGATAAACTCCGGCATAATATTTTGAAAATTCCTGACACACATGACCGTATTTCCCCATGTCTCTATCTGCTTTTTTACTGCATGTGCCATTTCCATATCATCTTCAATCACCATAATTTTGTACATACGACACCTCAACTGTTTTTGCTGTTTGATCTGTTATCTGATCTGTTATCTTCCTTCTGCAAATATTGTTATACCATTGATCAGCCAAATGAACAATCCCCATACTGCCGCAAACAATACCGATTTCCATCCAAAGCTATGATTGAGATAAGAAACCAGCTGATGCAGCAAAAATGCAGGCACTGCCAGCCAGATGCAAATACGATTTAAATATTCCATGCGAACTTTCCTGAATCTATGCATATCCACCGGCATATACTGCAGTTTGTTCCTGATCGGCACCCATTTGCCATTTTCCTTAACGCTCAGATACAGCTGCATATAATGATGCACACCTGCCGCACAAAGTACGCATCCAAACCACATGTTCAGTTCTGCAGGCTTATAGGCGAGTATACATAGCATTCCGCACCCACACTCCACTCCCGCACAGATTTTTCCAAGCAAAAAATCATTCTCATGCACCTGCTTCCATTGCCGATCAAATTTTCGAATTTTATCCATACTTATGCTCCCTTCTGACACACTTTCCTGCCTATGCCATTCTTATGCCATCACCTGTCTGTTCTCAGGCATTATGACATCATCTACTTACTTTTGCCATCCTTACGCCATTACCTGTCCGTTCTCAAGCATTATGACATCATCCATATGCTTTTTTATGTCTTCCTGTAAATGCGTGCTCATAAACACGGTACAATGCTCATCGATAAGCAGTTCATGCAGTATTTGGAAAAATTCTCTTTTAAAAACCGGATCCATACCAGCAGTCGCTTCATCCAGCAAATACAGCTGTGTATTGTGCGCCATTGCAAATGCAAGCTGATATTTTACATATTCTCCTCTGGACAGTTCCAGCAGCTGTTTTTGCATGCACACTCCCATCCGTTCCATGCTGGCCCGAAACTTCTCCAACGAAAAGTTATGATACAGCCACTGCAGCATTTCCGCGTTTTCCTGTGCTGTGCATTCCATAAAAAATTTCTGTTCCTCTGATACAAATCCAATCTGATTCATACGCTCTGTCTGATTTTGTTTCCAGTCTGTCCCGTCTGCCAATATCTGTCCTTTATATTTTGCGTTTTTATTCAGCAAAAGATGAAACAGTGTCGTCTTCCCAGCTCCATTTTTTCCAATCAAAGCGGTCATATAACCTTCCCTGATTGTAAAAGAAAGATTTTTCAGACTGAATTTTTTATTTTGATAAGTAACATTTTGAAACTCCACATTCATCGCCGTCTTCCTCCTGGTATCACCTATTTTAATCTGACAGCAATTCTTCTGTCATAGACAAAATCTCTTCTTTTTTCAAACCTGCCTTTTTACATTCTTCTAAAATCTCTGTCATTTTCTGCTCCAGCATCCGGTACTGTTTTTCTTTCAAATAATCCGTATTCGCATCACATACATAAAATCCTTTCCCGGCTACCGAACGAATTAAATTTTCTTTTTCCAATTCCTCATATGCCCGTTTTGTTGTAATCACGCTCACCTCAAGATCACTCGCAAGCACTCGAATCGAAGGCAATGCTTCCCCAGCACATAACTCATGATTCAATATCGCATTTTTCAGCTGATTGACGATTTGTTCATAAATAGCCAGGGAACTGTTCGTACTTATTGCAATTTTCATTGTTCCGTATCCCTTCTTTTAAGTACAGCTCTGCCTTCATAGTAGATGCCATGCCTGATTACCGGCTTATAGCAGCATACACAGATAACCGCATTCATGATAACTACCAATCCTGTCAGCCAAGTTAATGCTCTATATTCTGTATCCTGCTGTAATCCATGCCGGCCTATACTTGCATAAAAAATCATTGTAAACCAGGCAATGACACATGACAGCAAATGAAGTACACCATATACAAAGGTTATTACATAATCCTTATCGCCTTTTTGCCTTACAATCATAAGGCTCATAAAACTGTGATGCATATTGGCTCCCAGTATAAAAAACACGATCAAAAAACTAACCGCAGCACACTCATAAAGTGTAATCTGACAAAACTGCCTGCATAGAAATCCTAATACAATAAATAAACCAATCGAAATTCCTACCCTTACCAGATAAGCCGTTATCAAATATTTTTTTCTGTCTTTTTCTGTCATTGGGCATAAAAGCATAAGCTTACTCAGCTGATTTGGATATATTCTGGATAATAATAATCCAAGCAGCATAGGCAGCATGCCCCAGAGATATTTTAAATAATCCGCTTGAAAAATTACCATATATGAAAATGCCAGCCAGACAAATATAAAGATTGGCGTGCTATATCCTTTGAGCACGGGAAAAAATCTACAGCGGCATTCTTGCAATATAACTTTTACCATAGTGACACACTCCTTTCTGCTTTCCTTCCGCTTTTATAAAATAATACATGATCTCTTCCAACATAGGAGTACTAACTGTCAGCTTACTGTCATACGTATCATTTTTTGTATGTCTGACCAATGCTGACGCAGTATATTGTTTTATTTCCTGATAGACAATTCGTTCTTTGTTCAATAAATTGATCTTATAAGCTTCCCCTTTCACCATTCGGTACATATCTGCCAATCGTTCCTTTTCCCCTGCATATAACAGCCTGCCCTGATGTAAAAATGCAATATAATCCGCAATTCGGTCCGCCTCCTGAAGCTGGTGTGTAACCAAAATCACACTATGCTCTCCATCACGAATAAACTCTGTAATAATATGCAAAAACTGTTCCCGAAACTCCGGGTCAAAATTTGCCGTAGGTTCGTCCAGCACAAGCAATTTAGGCTGATGCGATAACGCAAATGCAAACTGGAATTTTAACTGTTCACCCTTGGACAGTCTTTTCCATTTCTTTCGTATATCTAATGAAAAATCAGTACAATATTTCTGCAAAACAGCTCTGTTATAGCCAGCATAATATTTTCCAATCAGATCGGCCTGATCCATCAGTTTACTGTTCGCCAAAAACAGATCTGTATCCAATAACACATAACCAATTTGATTACAGATATAACGTTCATCCATTTTATATTCACAGTCAAATATCCTGACTGATCCGTTATCCGGTCGGTATAAGCCCAATATTAAGTTCAAAAGGCTGGTTTTACCAGCTCCATTTTCTCCTATCAGGCACATAATATAGCCCTTGGGAAGAACAAACGAAACATCTTGCAGTGAAAAATTTCCAATCTGTTTACTCACTTTTTCAAAACGAATCATAATTTTCATCCTCTCAAATTGTATGGGAAGTATATTTAACATATTTGCAACCGTATATATACTGTATATATTAATATATACAGTATATATACGGATATGTCAATACTTTTTCAGATATTTCTTGATGGAAATTTTATTCATTCTGATTTTATTCATTCTTATATAACAAAAAATGCTAAATTTACGCAAAAAAAATAACTGTCCTCAGCCTAAAAAACTGAACAGTTACCTTCTTGTATAACAACTTATTGAATTTTAAAAAATATCCGTATAAATAGCATTCATAAGTTTTAATGAGACACGGGGGAGTCGAACCCCCGACAACTTGATTAAAAGTCAAGTGCTCT
>CAOKJJ010000020.1 GCA_948468465.1 uncultured Eubacterium sp.
TGCAGAATGCCTAGAGATTCTTAGCATTCTGGAGTAGGAGCCGCAAGCCAGGCCATTTCCCCCTCACCCGGCGTCCGGACAGCCACAAAAAAACGCAACACAATATCAATTCTGCCGCACAGTATTAAAATTTTGCTGTCAGCAGGAAGAAACATCAATCGATCTTAGTAACATAATATGATATTCTTCATCTTTTATGATTCTTGCAAGCACCGCGTTTACCTGCGGGTCGCGGATCATTTTTATATGCATCAGATACTGGTTGATGGCAGCCTGTTCTGCTTCGATATCCGCGGCAATCATTTTTCCGATCTGTTCTGGCAGCGTCAGGTATTCCGGTGTCCACAGCCGCATCCTTCCATTTGGCTGCTTTGCCGCAAAATCCACTTTTCCTCCAAGCAGATGGATCAATTCACCCAGTTTTTGCAGATGCATCATTTCCGCCATTGCGATGCCGAGTATCGTTTTAGCCAGCGGGCAGTGCTCGCAGGACATGCGGTTCTCATTGTTGATGTATTGCGTAATTGCGGAAAGTTCGGATACAGAACCGCAGTAATCAATACTCAACAGGCTTGCATAAACCGGATTTTTTTCTTTTGCGCAGATCGGCGGATACGGCAGGTCTGCCATAGCGGGCCGGATGCCGGCAAAACTGCATGAATTTGTCAGCAGGGTTGTTGAATCGTGCATAATCATATGCCCCCGTTTTATTCTTTTGTATAATATACTAAGGCAAAACGGATTTGTGACAATCATCTGATACTATTTATTCATACAGCAGTGTTTATATTTTTTGCCGGAGCCGCATGGACATGGGTCGTTGCGTGAAATTTTTTTTGTTTTTTTTACATATGGTTCATTTTCAAAACCTTCGTTGATGACAGAGCCAAGCGTTTTGATTTTTTCTTCCGGATATCGTTCATAAAAGTTACCGTCGCTGAAAAAAGGCTGCAGGCGCTGGTAGGTTTTCAGCAGACGGCTTTTTACAAGATGAAGTTTTGACTCATCTTTTAGCTTTGCAATAAAATCAGCTATTTTTTCGTATTCATGCGGGTGTTCCTGCTCTAATATTTTGGCCTGTTCCAAAATCTCTTCCCGCTCTTGGATCATGCACAACTGATAATCTGCGATATCAAATTTTATTAAAAAATCATCTTCATCCGTATCGTCTTCATCATCAAAGTCATGTAATAATTCGAGATAAGAGATTAAGGTATCGTCAATACGGGAGTCTGCAAGCAGACGCTGATAATAAAATAATTCTATGGTTTTCTGAATGAGTTTGTTATCATCTGGTTCCCGGCATATTTTCAGAGCGTCGTCGTAGATCTGCATGATAGTATTGTATTCGGCGGACGCATTGGCGACATTCATACATGCGGTTGCAATTAAATGTGTAATTTGTGGAATAAATTCTTTGATATAAAGGCCGTACAGTGATAAAAAGCCGTGCAGTCTGTCCAGTATTTCTGCCAGTGTGCCGCTGTTGCGGTAATATTCCATAGACAGCAGGCCGCAATAAGCATCCATCAGATCGTGGACATCTTCTTTGGACCACCGGATGTCTTGTCTGACGAGTTCCAGCAAAACAGAAACTCCCTGATCGTACATTTGATTGTCATCGCAGAAAGATGCATACATGATTAAAAAGTTTGGTGTACGGCAGCCAAGCTCATAGGCTTTTGCACATGCATGATAAGCTTTCTGTGTAAAACCGCGTTCTTTATACGAATAAGCAAGCGCCATATGGAACCACTGGTTATCCGGTTCCTTACTGACTAAAAGCTCGGCATTTTTCACGGCTTTGCCAGTGTTTCCGCATCGGCGCTGCGCCATAATTAACAAATATAAAAATTGAAGGCTGTCCGGAAAAAGTTTCCAGGCTTCTTCACAGGTATCCCGGTATAAGGTAAGATTTTTTTCTTTCCGGTAGTTCTGGATTTGATTAAGCATTTTCACAGCCCGGGGATCGGTCAGCGGAGCAAACACCGGGCCGTCCGCTTTGTTTTGCCCACGCTTTAAATGTTCATATGCCTGGCGTATTTCCTGAAATTTTTCGGGATCGGATTCCGGGGAATGCAGACGGACCATTTTAAAATATGCTTTTTTTATTTCCGCCTGTGACGCTCCCTGTTTCAGGCCGAGTATGCTGTAATCGGTATTCATTCTAATCACTCCTAAATGTGTGGCGTTATCTTGCCGTATAATTATTCGTTCAGCTCATCCAGCAAATACATCAAATCAGATTCACAGACTTTTGCCAATTCCAGGTCTTCTAAAATAAGCGCTTCTTTTAAGTCGTAGACAGCTGCTTCCAAATCCTCCTTTAAAAGGATATCGTCCTGTACACGCCGGTCTTTCAGCATTTTTTCGGCCCGTCGTATGACCGTACGGAATGCGCCTGCATCAGGAGCGTCTTTCCATTTGCTGACGTCAATCAGCTCTTTTTCATCTGCCTGATCCTGCATCATATTGATTTCAATGGAAGCGTCCGCGCCGGTACTTGGGATAGAAGCTTTTACGTTCAACATGCCATCCAGGTTATAGGAAAATTCTACAAGAATACGTTCTACTTTTGCTTTTTTTGCAGGAATGCCGTGGATTTCAAAATCTCCCAGGAAATGGTTCCTGCTGACGGAACTGCTTTCTCCCTGGTATATTTCGATATGGGCAACCGTCTGGTAGTCTGTACTTGTAAAATAAGTTTCACTGCGGGTCACAGGTATCGTAACATTTCGCGGAATAATGACAGCCATGCGGTCCATGGAAAAATCATCTACCACTCGGATGCCAAGCGTATATGGATTCACATCCGTGATAATAATGCTGTCCTCCTGATGAATGCTGCCTTCAATAATGCCAGCCTGAATAGCGGCGCCTTCAGCTACGGCATAATCAGGATTCACGGCCTGTGACGGTTCCATTTGCAGATAAGCTTCAATATCTTTTGCCACCAGAGGCATTCTTGTAGAACCGCCGACTAAAATAATACGGTCTATTTCTGTCGGCAGAATGCCGCTGTCAGCTAATACAACGTCAATTGGCGCATGTGTCCGTTCGATGAGATCCCGCGTCAGTTCTTCAAAAGCTTCTGTGGTCATCGTTTCATCTAAGGCGAGCGGTTCACCGGACTTTTCCGCGATCATAGGGATGAGTATCTGGTAGGAATTGTTTTGGCTCAGGGCTTTTTTGCACTGCTCAGCTTCCTCTTTTAATTTTACCATTGCAAATTTATCTTTTGACAAATCAATCTTGTATTTTGTTTGAAATTGTTCAATCAGCCAGTCCATAATTTTTTCATCAAAATCTTTGCCGCCCAGCTGGTTGTCCCCGCTGCTTGCTTTTACTTCCAATACGCCGTCAAACATTTCCAGCAGTGTAACGTCAAAAGTACCGCCGCCCAGGTCGTACACAAGAATATGGCTTTCTTCTTCCATATGCTCCAGGCCATAGCTTAAAGCAGCTGCGGTCGGTTCGTTTAAAATACGCATAACTTCCAGCCCTGCTTTTTTTCCTGCTTCTACGGTAGCCTGCCTTTGCAGGTCGTCAAAATAAGCAGGCACGGAGATGACCGCGCGGGTAATATCTGTTTTCAGATATTCGGACGCATAGGCTTTTACATATTCCAGAAGCTTGGCGGATAATTCTACTGGAGTATAGCTGCCCTTGCCTAACGCAATTTTCTCGTTTGTACCAATTTTACGTTTTACTTCAATAGCGGTTTTTTCAGGTGACAGCAAATATTGTGCCCGTGCTTTCTCGCCGACGACAAATTCGTCATTTTCGTCCAGCCCTACAGCAGACGGGGTAATGATGTCATTTTCCAGATTAAAAATCATCAGTGGTTTTCCGTTTTGAATGACGGCTGCTTCTGTTGTAGATGTTCCAAGATCAATTCCAATTACTGTGTTCATATACTCTCCTGTTTCTGGCTGTATGCCTGTAGATATAGGTATGGTTACATGCTATTTTGCAGCTGCATAGCGGTATGCGGCTGCCTGCGCTTTTTTTCTGACTTTTCCTTTGTATAAATATCCGCAGCGGTAGATTTCGGCAATTGTTTTATCTGATGCCGGATCGGCAGTGTCAATGACTTCGATGATGTCATGCAGATCATAATCTACGCTGACACCGGATTCCTGTATGATGCTGATCGCGCTGCTGCGCTGGTAATGCTCCAGTGTTTTTTCCATAAGTGCGATTTGAGAAGCCCATGATTCGTCTTTGGAGGCCGCATAATGTTTGAGGTTCCAAAATTGTTCCTGATAAGCTTCAAATAGTTCCAGCAGATGCTGTTCCGCCTGGCCGGCTTCCTTAAGCTGTATGTTAATAGTGTCTTCCTCTGATTTTTTTTCGGACCATTCGTCCAGCAGATCTTCAATGGCCATATCGTGTTTATGTATGTCAGAATGCAGCTGTGTAAAATGCGTTTCCACCTCACCTAAATGCTGGATGACGCGGGCGTCTAACAGTTCCAGATGCTGGGTGACATTCGCGTCCAGTTCATCCATCGTTTTTGCCGCGTTGAATTTGAGCTGCCGAACAGTCTCTGATAGGTCAGAAAGAAGCCCCAGTTTTTGCTTTGCGTCAGCGGCATCCTGCGCAACAGCAGCCAACTGTTCTTCCAGCCGGCGGTATTGGTCGTTCTGATTTTTATGTCTGAAAAACATAGTTGAATCCTGCCTTTATTAATGATAATCATTAATTTCAATTATAACGCATGTTTCGGTAATTTACTATTACAAAATAGCGGAAAATGGGAGAAAAATCAAGTGATTTTTATATATTTATAAATTCTTATGTTATTTTTCTGTGATATGACAGATATTATGCTGCATTTTTGTTCAAAAAGGCGGAATGGTGTACCTTAAAAAAGACACCTCCAGAGGCGTCTTTAAAATTATCTGTGATATTCAACATGTTCTTGTGATGGTATTCTAAAAGAAAATTGTGTTTTACCGTCAAAATTTGAAACAGCAAAATCTCCGATTGAAATAATATCCATTCCAATTAACACATCAATCCCCTGATTGCCAATTTCTGAATCCATTACGAAAAGATTCATGATTCTGACTTCATTATTTAAAATAAGATTAACCATATACTTATTCATAGTTCCAATCCCAGACGGAGTCTGAACATTTATAAGTCCAGTTGGCAACAATCCTAATTTTTTAACGATTTCTTTAGATATACATGTGCCAGTAGCGCCGGTATCCCATTGTGCTATTGCAGGTATAAAGTTTCCGTTATATTCTACAACTGCTGAATTAACTAATTTTCTTTGTATAGATTTGTATTTTTCAGTAAAAACCGATATTATCATACGTACCCCACCACCATTACGATTACATGCTTATGAGCTGCCAGGAAGATATATAATTTGTATAACCAGATTCATTTCCATTACATTCTTGTACGATAAATGTACCAAGAGGATATTTTTTTGACACTTCATTAATTGCATCTAATTCTGTATCATATGATCCGAGAATTGTATTATTTTTTATAGCAATAAATTTGTGACCGTATTTATCAAACAACTCTTGATAATGATTTACAAAATAATCAAAATCGCTCTTCCTTTCCTTAGCTCCATACTCGTTCATAATTTTCCTCCTCCCATTTTTCTTTTATTATAACTCATTTCAAACGAAATATCTACAAGAAAGTAACTTCCGAGGTAAAGATACACGGTCAAGAGGGGATAAAGGTTGTATTTTGGACTTACATACGATAAAATATGCTGAAAGGCTTAATATAAAAAACCTAATAGAAAACAGGAGGAAGAAGCACTATGGAATATATTTATAAGACAAAAGGAACTTGTTCCACACAGATTAAGTTAGACATTGAAGATGATGTAGTAACGAATGTATCGTTTACAGGAGGATGCAACGGCAATTTAAAGGCGATTCCGGCGCTTGTAAACGGGCTGACGGTGGATGAGATTGAGAAAAAACTGTCAGGCATTACGTGTGGGTTTAAGCAGACATCCTGCGGGGATCAGCTTGCGAAAGCATGCAGGGCAGCCTATGAAGCCCAGAAAAGTGCAGCGGCAGACTAATTTACATCAAAACAGCATGATAAAGATAACGGTTCAGACACGATTTCGTCAGAACCGTTATTTTTTTGGAACGATATTTGATATTTTTACTTGCATTCTGATATATGCCATCCCTCAAAACAGATAAAATAATAAAACGGAACCGTTTGCATAAGCTGCTGAAAATAAATGACGCAGCGAACGAAAAGGAGGAGTCAGATGCAAAACATACATTTTATTGACGAAGATGGAACTTTTACATTAACACGGCCGGAAAATTACAGTTATCTGTATTTTCCGATTGCCGGGGAACAGGGAATCAAAAGTGCGTTAACGCCGAACCTGGGCGGTGATATGAAAATCAATCAAAATGCATTTCTCATGGAGCCGGTCAGTGCCGAAAACCTGCATAATAACCGTTCCGGCAGAAATTTTTGGTGCGGAATGCAGGACGGCGGAATCTGGTCGGTTGTTGGAGTATCTGCTGAACAAGAGAGCAGGAAGTTTACAAAGGAACAGGATGAAAGTATGCTGACTGCTGGTCTGATGTGGCATACAGTAAAGAGAAAGTGCAGGGAATGCCAGTTGGAAGCGGAAGTGACGTCTTTTGTACCGTTGGAACATTCTGTGGAGCTGATGCGGGTTACGCTGTGCAATACTGGAAGCGTACCGCGGACGTTTACGCCTGTGGCGGCGGTGCCGATATTTGGAAGAAGCGCTGATAATATCCGTGATCACAGGCATGTGACATCGCTTCTGCATCGGATACGTACGACGGATTTTGGCGTCAGTGTAAAACCGACATTGTCTTTTGATGAACGAGGGCATCAGAAAAACGAACTGATTTATTTTGTATGCGGCGTGACCGGAAACGGTGAAAAACCAGTAGGCTTTTATCCGGTGACAGAAGATTTTATCGGAGAAGGCGGCAGCTTCGTTCATCCGCGTGCAGTTATAGAACAAAAAGAAGGAAAAGTAAGCGGATTTGAGACAGAGGGCAGAGAAGCGACAGGAGGTATCCGTTTTGCCGAGACGACGCTGGAGCCAGGAGAACGTGCGATATATACCATTCTTATGGGCATTACCGCAGATGAAAAAGAGATTGCGCAGATTACGGATGCTTACCGAACGGAGCAGCAGGTGGAGGAAGCTCTTGACAAAACGCGTAAATACTGGCAGGAAAAGGTAAATGTTCGCTATCATACAGGCAGCAGACCGTTCGATCAGTTTTTAAGATGGGTCAGCTTTCAGCCTTTGCTGAGACGTATTTACGGATGTTCTTTTCTGCCATATCATGATTATGGCAGAGGCGGCAGAGGCTGGCGGGATTTATGGCAGGATTGTCTGTCGCTGCTGATGATGGATCCGGGAGGTGTGCGCCAGATGATTGTGGAAAACTGCGGTGGCGTACGGGTGGACGGCACGAATGCGACGATTATAGGAGAAGGACGGGGAGAATTTATCGCTGACAGAAACGGCATTGCACGCGTCTGGATGGATCATGGCGTATGGCCGTTTATAACGATTAAGCTTTATATGGACCAAACCGGAGATGTAGAGATATTAAAAGAAAAAGCAGTTTATTTTAAAGATGAACAGGCAAGGCGTGGCTTAGGATTGGACGAGCAGTGGCGTGCGGCAGATGGCGTGCAGCAGAAAAACAGCAGGGGAGAGATCTTTAAGGGAAGTGTTTTGGAACATTTGCTGTTACAGCAGCTTTGTGCGTTTTATGAAGTTGGGGAACATAACCATATCCGTCTGCGGGGCGCGGATTGGAACGATGCGTTGGATATGGCGTCAGAACGTGGAGAAAGCGTTGCGTTTACTTGTGCGTATGCCGGCAATCTGATGCAGTTAGCACAATTGCTTGTTGTTTTGCAGGAACGTTATGGATGGAATCAGGTAGAGCTGCTGGAAGAAATACAGATCCTGCTGCAGGATGACGCTGCAGTTTATGATAGTATCCAGGCAAAACAGGAGCTTTTGGAGCAATACGTGCAGCGTGTCAGCCATCAGGTCAGTGGAAAAACCATTTTAATAGATGTAAAAGAACTGGCAGAAAATTTAAGGCAGAAAGCAGTATGGATGCAGGAACATATCCGCAGCTGCGAATGGATTCAGGGAGAGGAAGAAGGATGGTTCAACAGCTATTACGATAACCATGGAAACAAGGTGGAAGGTTATTTTGAACAGGGTGTGCGCATGATGCTGACTGGCCAGGTGTTTGCGGTTATGAGCAACACTGCACAGGACACACAGACGCAGCAGATATGTAAGAGCGCGGATCACTATTTATTTGATAAGAAGGCAGGAGGATATCGCCTGAATACGAACTTCCATGAACAGAAATATGATATGGGAAGAATGTTTGGCTTTGCTTATGGAGAAAAAGAAAATGGAGCCGTTTTTTCTCACATGACAGTGATGTATGCAAATGCGTTGTATCAGAGGGGGTTTGTAAAAGAAGGTTACCGTGCGCTGCAGACGCTGGCAGATACAGCGCTTGATTTTGATGTAAGTAAAATATATCCTGGAATACCGGAATATTTTAACAGAGACGGAAGAGGAATGTATCATTACCTGACAGGCGCCGCAAGCTGGTATATGCTTACGATGGTGACAGAAGTATTTGGCGTACATGGAGAAATGGGATCTTTAGCCATCCAGCCAAAATTGCTGGAAGAACAGTTTGACGAACAGGGCGATGCCTGGATCAGTCTAGTGTTTGCAGGCAAAAGCTTCCTTGTGGCGTTTCATAATCCTAAAAAGCTTACATATGGAGAGTATCAGCTGTTAAGCGCGTCATGCGGCAGCGTTAAACTGCAGATAAAGGATGCGTCCGCGATACTGGAAAGAAGCAGAATCGAAGCGCTGCCGGATCAGGTGAATAAGATTGAAATAGAATTAGGGTAATTGGCGCTTCGCCGGAAAACGATCTGTTTTCCGGCAGATTACCAGGCAGTGCGATAAAATTTGTCCCGATACTTTTTAGGAGTCAGACCGACGGACTTTTTAAATGTTTGGATAAAATGGCTTTGAGAAGAAAAAGCCAGATAATTTGCGATTTCTATAAAACTATAGTCGGAATATTTGAGCAGATGCTGGGCTTTTTCGATCTTTTTCTCATTGATGTAATTACTGATCGCAATGCCCAGCTCTTTTTTGAACAGTCGTGATAAATAACTGGGAGACAGGTTCGTGTAGTCCGCAAGCTCCTCGATGGTGATACGGCTGTTTAAGTGGCTGTATATGTAATCCATGCACAGAATAACCGGTTTTGAAATTACGCTTTCTTTTTTTAGGAGCAGCATTTTTCCGGTATAATCTAATACCATGCTGTCATGGAGTCGGCAGATCGCCGAAATGGATGTGCAGGCATCCATTTTTAAAATGTAAAAGTCACTCAGCCGGTAAGCCTGCTCCAATTCCATGCCTGCGTCTACACAATGTCTGACAATCATGGCGACAGTAACGACAAAATGATATTTCATGTTGGTGAGCGGATCTGGAGAGAGCACGCCCATCCCGTTTGGACTTGCAAATGTATTTTGCCTGCAGTTTTCCTGCACAAAGTCAATATCGCCAGAACTTACGGCATGATAAAACGCGTATTCTTCTTCCAGCGGCCGATGAGCAAGAGAATCTTCCGCATCCAGAAGTTCCTGCTGCTGCCATTCTTTTTGTAAATCCATAGAAGCCTCCTTTTTGGATAAGAATCAAAAAGATTATTGTTAATGATTGTATTGTGACATTATATCATGAATTTGATATTTTTGTACATAGTTTTGTATATGACAGACGCATAAATTATTAAAATATAGGTAAAGGTTCAGATGAACTATGGAATCGTTATGTATTCAGCCATTGGAAATCGCTTCTCGATGGGCTGGGTACCTAACAGAATAAAAATTTAGGGAGGATTTATGTATGAAACCACAATTTTGGAAAGTTGTGACGCCTGTTTTGGCGGCGGCAATGACGGTAACGACGGCGTCTGTGCCCGCATATGCGGCAAAGTCCGGGATTTCCATGACAAAGTGCACATTGTCCAAAGGAGATCAGATAGATCTGGATATTGTCGGGGAACAAGAGCTGTCAGGAACGTACACTGCAGATAAAGAGCAAGTGGCGTCGGTAGCGCAAAACGGAGTTGTAACAGCAAAAAAAACTGGAAAAACATTCATATCATGGACAAAGGGAACAAAAAAATACACATGCACCGTACAAGTGGTAAAAGCGCCGAAGATCAGTAAAACAAAAGTAGTTCTCAAAGAAGGGGAAACGCAAAAGCTTACTGTAGAAAATCAGGGAAACAAAAAGCTTACCGTAACATGGAAGTCTTCAGATCCAAAAGTTGCAACCGTAAAAAACGGTAAGATAAAAGCTGTGTCTAAGGGGACAGCAAAGATAAAAGTAAAGATTAAGGGCAATAAAAAAATATGGGAAAAGGAGGCTAAAGTGGTTGTAAAGAATAATAATGCAAATGATCTTTACGAAGGATATCATTTGGTATGGAAAGAGGCTTTTGATCAGGATGCTTTGAATATGGAAGACTGGAATATTGAGAAACATGAGCCAGGATGGGTCAATAACGAACTGCAGGAATATACGGATTCTTCTGAAAACATTTATGTCAAAGACGGAAATCTTGTCATAAAACCGGTGGAAACGAAGAACGCGGATGGAACGGTATCTTATACATCCGGCAGAGTCAATACACAGAACAAGCATAATTTTAAATACGGCCTGTTTGAAGCAAGGCTCAAAGTTCCGAAGGGCCAGGGATTTCTTCCAGCATTTTGGATGATGCCTGCAGATGAAAACCTCTATGGACAGTGGCCAAGGTGCGGAGAGATTGACATTATGGAAGTGCTCGGAAACCAGACGGATACTTCCTACGGTACGGTGCATTATGGGAATCCGCATAGTGAGAGCCAGGGGAAACATACATTAAAATCAGGCAGCTTTGCGGAAGAATTTCATACATTTAGCGTGGAATGGGAGCCGGATAAGCTTAGCTGGTATGTGGACGGCAATCTGATTCACACAGAAAATGACTGGTATACTGCAACAGAAGGACAAGGAGAGATTACCTATCCGGCTCCGTTTGACCAGCCGTTTTATGTGATTTTGAATCTGGCGGTAGGCGGTAATTGGCCGGGAAATCCAGATAAGTCTACAAATATCAAAGATGCGGAATTTTTGGTTGATTATGTAAAAGTATATCAAAAGGACAGCTACGATGAAAATGTGACAAAGCCGGTGAAGAACGTTGTGCTGCGTGAGCCGGGTGCAGACGGAAATTATATAGATAATGGTAATTTTGCGGTTAATGAAGATCTGACGGATGAGCAGGGATGGAGCTTTTTAAACACATTGGAAGGCGAAGCTTCGGCAGCAATTAAAGATCAGGAAATACTGGTGAAGACCGCAAAAGAAGGAACAGCAGACTATAGCGTACAGCTCGTACAGCCAGGACTGCCGATGAAAAAAGGCGGCGTATACCGTGTCAGCTTTGATGCTTATGCCAGTGAGCCGAGAACGATGAAAACGGGCGTCTCAGCTCCAGACCGCAGCTATAGAAGGTATCTGGAAGATACGGTTGTAGAATTGACGACGGATAAAAAGACCTATACATACGAATTTACAATGACAGATTCTGATGATGCTAATGGGCGGCTGGAATTTAATATGGGAGCGGCAGGATCCACGGCTGATATTCACATATCCAATGTATCTGTTATAAAAACAGAGGAAAAAGATCTGGAAAAAGATACGGCAAAGACAGTGCGCGCGGACGGAAACTATGTGTATAACGGAGCTTTTCAGGAAGGGACAAACCGGCTCGGATATTGGGAGATCAGCAAACCGCAAGGAACGGACGTAACAGTAACGAATGAAAATAACGTCCGCAGGCTGAAAGTAACCGCGGGTGACGGCGTTTCCAAAGAACATCCGGTTACAATTGCGCAAAGCGCTCTTCCGCTGACAGAAGGAGATTATGCATTGAGTTTTCTTGCGCAAGGGGCAGACGGTTCAGCGGTTATGGCTAAGGCTGGCGGACAGGAATTTGAAGCGGCGCTGTCCAAAGAAGCGCAGACATACCGGTATAAGTTTACGCTTGCAGCGGACGAGATTACAGATCAGGCAAAAAAGATACAGCTTTTGATTACACAACCTGGCGTTTATTATCTGGATGATGTAAGGCTGGAAGAAGACAGCCTGATTAAAAACGGTAATTTCCGTGCGGGATTTTCTGGCTACGAAGTTTATGCTTATACGGCTTCAGATGTGTCCTATGTAGTGGATAGTCTGAACGAAGACAGCGCTGCGGATTTTACGATTCAAAATACCGGAGACGCTGCATGGAAGATACAGTTAAAGCAAAGCAATATTGAACTGGAAAAAGGGCAGTGGTACCGGCTTTCATTAAAGGCAAAATCTGATAAAGACAGAAAACTGATGTTTGCGATTCAAAGGGACGGCAGCAGTGACGATGACTGGACACCGTATTCAGGAGAAAAGATTGTTGGGCTTGGCAGTGAATATCAGACTTATGATGTGGCATTCCAGATGGAACACGAGACAGATTCCAAGGCGGTATTGAGTGTTTCCATGGGTGCGGTTGACGGTGAACAGATTGACCAGAAGCATCGGATTTGCATTGACCAGATTTTATTGGAAAAGATCGAAAAACCAGCATCTTAAAAGTGATAAGCTAAAAAGCCATATGGCTCATAAAGGAGAATAGATTATGAAATATGGATACTTTGACGACGAAAAGAGGGAATATGTCATCGACAGGCCGGATACGCCAGCGCCTTGGGCAAATTATCTCGGATCACCGGAATATGGAGCACTGATTTCCAATCAGGCCGGCGGCTACAGTTTTGCAAAGTCCGGTGCGAACGGCAGAATCCTGCGGTATATTTTCAATCAGTTTGATGAGCCGGGACGGTATATTTATATTCGTGATAACGATACAAAAGATTACTGGTCGGCATCCTGGCAGCCGGTAGGCAAAGATTTGTCGGAATATAAAAGTGAGTGCCGTCACGGAACAGGGTATACGAAGATCAGCGCCGAATACAGCAGTATTCATACGCAGGCGTCATATTATGTTCCGCTTGCAAAAGAGTATGAAGTATGGTCGCTAAAGATTACCAACCGTTCGCATTTAATGAAAAACCTAAGCATTACAGGCTACGCAGAATTTACAAATAACTGTAACTATGAACAGGATCAGGTAAATCTGCAGTATTCACAATTTATTACAAAGACGGAATTTCATAAAAACCGCATCTGCCAGAAAGTTCACGGCAATCTGGATGAAATGGAAAAAGGGAAAGATGTGGACGACAAGATTATGACGGAGCGCTTTTTTGGACTGGCAGGCGCCAAGGTTACATCATATTGCGGAGATAAAGAGCAGTTTCTTGGACGGTATCATGGGTATGGCGATCCGCAGGGCGTAAGTAATGGCATATTAAATGGTACGCTTAGCTACAATGAAAATGGATGCGGGGCGCTTATGACCGACTTATGTCTGGCGCCGGGAGAGACAAAATGTGTAGCATTTGTGCTTGGAATGAGAAGCGATACTGAGGCGGAAAATATTTTAGCGCATTATGAGCGGACAGAACAGACATGTGAAAAAGAACTACAGGAACTGGCTGCGCATTGGCATGAAAAACTGTCGCATTTTCAGGTGAAAACGCCGAGTCCGGAATTTAATACAATGATTAATACATGGAACGCTTATAATTGTTTTATGACTTTTATCTGGTCGCGTGCGGCTTCGTTTTTCTACTGCGGACTTCGTAATGGATACGGATACCGGGATACGGTGCAGGATATCCAGGGCATTATTCATCTGGCGCCGGAGATGGCTGTAGAAAAAATACGTTTTATGCTTTCTGCACAGGTGCATCATGGCGGAGGACTGCCGCTCGTAAAATTTACGCATCATCCGGGACATGAAGATACACCTGAAGATGCGTCTTATGTAAAGGAAACGGGACATCCGGCATATCGTGCGGACGATGCGCTGTGGCTGTTTCCGACGGTTTATAAATATATTGCGGAAACCGGAAATCTGTCTTTTATGGATGAGGTAATTCCATATGCGAATCAGGGAGAGGGCACTGTTTATGAACATTTAAAACGGGCCATTGATTTTTCCATGAATCATCTTGGCGCGCACGGTATGCCTGCCGGATTATACGCTGACTGGAATGACTGTCTGCGGCTTGGAAAAGACGGAGAATCTACATTTGTCGCATTTCAGCTGTATTATGCAATGACCATTTTAAGGAAGTTTGCAGAATACCAAAAAGATATGGAATACATCGCGTATCTGGATCAGATACAGAAAAAGCTTGGGTCCGATATACAGAATTTGTGCTGGGACGAAGACCAGTTTATCCGTGGATTTACGGAACAAGGAGAAGTGATCGGAAAGAAATCAGATCCGGAAGCGAATCTTTGGCTAAATCCGCAAAGCTGGGCTGTCATCAGCGGATTGGCAGATGAAAAACAATCTAAACAGGCGCTGGACGCGGTATATAACAGGCTGAATACAGAGTTTGGAGCAATGCTTATGACTCCTCCGTATCATAAACATGCGTTTGACGGAGCGCTGGCGGTTATTTACAATGCGGGGACAAAAGAAAACGCGGGAATTTTTTCACAGTCACAGGGCTGGCTGATTTTAGCCGAAGCTTTGTGCGGACATGGAGCGCGCGCTTTTGCGTATTTTATGGAAAACGCGCCAGCGGCGCAAAACGACCGGGCGGAAATACGAAAGCTGGAACCGTATTGCTATGGACAGTTTACAGAAGGCAAAGACAGCCCGCATTTCGGACGCTCTCATGTGCATTGGCTGACAGGCACAGCATCTACCGTTATGACAGGCTGTGTGGAAGGCATTCTGGGAATGCGGCCGGATTTTGGAGGATTAAAGATCGAACCAGCGGTGCCAGAGGAATGGGAACAATTTGAGATTGAGAAAGACTTCCGCGGCAGGCATCTGCATATTGTAGTGAACAATCCGCAGCATGCACAATCCGGCTTTAGGAGGCTTATTGTAAACGGGAAAGAGATGGAAGGAAATTATGTGCCGGAATCTGAGATGACAAAACAGACAAAAATCGTATTGGACCTTTCCTGAGGCGAGTTTTAAAAATTATATAATCTGCGTTAGAAAATAAATCTGTAGCAGATAAGTTTTTTGGAAAAATATTGGTGTTTTCTGGAAATAATCTATATTTTTATATATTTTTCAAACAGGACATGATTTTGATATTTTTAAAATTCATTTAGTATATTTGCAGGATGGTTCCTGCTATAATACACGATATAAAGCAGAAGATGCTTATAAAACAAAAAGGAGGATTTAGAAAATGAAGAAAAAAGTAGTTAGTCTCTTATTAGCTGCGATTGTAGCTGCAGGCGCTGTAGGATGCGGCAGCGGTGGTGGTGAAACAAATCAGGAAGGAGATGTAAAGACAAACGCTGAAGCGGACGCAGATGCGGATGGCGGCCAGGATGCGGGATCGGATGCGGATGAAGGCAAGGTAATTAATATTTACAGCTGGAATAATGAGTTCAGCCAGCGTTTGCAGGCCGTATATTCGCAAGTAAAAGAAACTTCCAGTGACGGTACGATTACATATTTAAAAGATGGCACTGAAATTCATTGGATTATCAATCCAAATCAGGATGGCGTATATCAGCAGAAGCTGGATGAGGCTCTCTTAAATCAGCCGGATGCTGCGGCGGATGATAAGGTAGACATCTTTTTATCAGAGACGGATTATGTGTATAAATATACGGATGCGGAAGCAGACGTTGCAATGCCGCTTACCGATCTTGGCATTGATCCGGACAAAGATCTGGCTGATCAGTACGACTTTACAAAAGTCACAGCTTCTGATGCGAACGGCGTACAAAGAGGATCTACTTGGCAGTGCTGCCCTGGATTGTTAGTATACCGCAGAGATATCGCCAAAGACGTGTTTGGCACGGATGACCCGGAAGAAGTTGGCGAGAAAGTAAAGGATTGGGATACGATAAAAACTACTGCGGCAGAGCTGAAAGAAAAAGGCTATTATACATTTGCATCCTATGCGGATACGTTCCGCCTGTATGGCAACAGCATTTCACAGCCATGGATGAACGAAGGTGAGACAGTTCTTAAGGTAGATCAAAAGATTATGGACTGGGTAAGTGATTCTAAGGAATGGCTGGACGCTGGTTACCTGAACAAAACGGTAAAAGGACAGTGGAATGACGACTGGAATAAAGCAATGTCGACAGAGTCCAAAGTATTCGCGTTCCTGTTCCCTGCATGGGGTATTGACTTTACATTAAAGCCAAACTGGGATGGACAAAATGGTGAATGGGCCGTTACAAATCCACCGCAGGAATACAACTGGGGAGGTTCTTATATCCACGCATGCACAGGCACGGACAATCCAAAACATGTAAAAGACATTATCCTTGCCCTGACAGCTGACGCAGACAATCTGGCTAAAATTGCGCAGGATTACAGCGAGTTTACAAATGCGCGCAGCAGTATGCAGGAAGCGTCTACCAATGATGAGCTGTATCCGTCAGAATTCCTTGGCGGCCAGAATGCGTATAAATATTTTGCGCCTGTTGCAGAAAACATTAAAATAGCTCCATTATCTGCTTATGACCAGGGCTGTGTAGAGCTGATTCAAAATGCTTTCAGTGATTATTTCCAGGGCCAGGTTGATTATGACAAGGCAAAATCCAACTTTGAAACAGCGATCAAAGAACGTTATCCGGAAATTACTGAAGTGCAGTGGCCGTAATCATCGAATGGCCGGGCAATCGGCGTTAGGTATTACAGAAACGAAAAACAGCGGCAGGGCGTTGACTGCCCTGCCGCCTAAAAAAATAGAGAGGAATGACAGCTTATGAATGCAAAACGTAAAAGCATCAGCTATGCGAAATGGGGATATTTATTTATTCTTCCGTTTTTTGTCAGCTTTTTCATTTTTTCTTTAATTCCTTTGGTAGATACCGTTCGATACAGTTTTTTTGAATATTATCGTTCAGGAATCAAAGAAATCGGGCCTAATTTTATAGGGATGGAAAATTATGTCAGCCTGCTGAAATCAGATATGCTTAAGTATGCAGGAAATACAATGATTTTGTGGATTGTAGGATTTATACCGCAGATTGTTATCGCGCTTCTGCTCGCTTCGTGGTTTGTAGATGCCCGGTTAAAGATCCGTGGGACACAGTTCTTTAAGGTAGTCATTTATCTGCCGAATCTGATTATGGCGTCTGCCTTTGCAATGCTGTTTTTCACAATGTTTTCTACCAACGGGCCAATTAATTCTATTCTTATGTCGATAGGATTGATTAGCCAGCCGATTGATTTCCTTGGTACCGTATATGGAACAAGGTCGCTCGTGGGGCTGATGAATTTCCTGATGTGGTTTGGAAATACGACGATTATGTTAATGGCGGCAATTATGGGAATTAGCCCGGATATTTTTGAGGCTTCGGAACTGGACGGATGCAACAGCGTACAGAGATTTTTCCGCATTACGCTGCCTCTGATTCGCCCGATCCTTGCGTATACGCTGATTACCTCGATTATTGGCGGGCTGCAGATGTTTGATGTACCGCAGATCTTAACAAACGGACAAGGAACGCCGGACCGGTCGTCCATGACGTTGATTATGTTCTTAAACAGCCATTTAAAGAGCAAGAATTATGGTATGGCAGGCGCGTTATCTGTTTACCTGTTTATCGTCAGCGGTATTCTGTGCTTTGTTGTATACCGGATAACGAATAATGATGATCCGGACGGGTCAAAAGCAGCAGCAAAAAAAGCAAGAAAAAAGGCCGGACGGTAGAGAGGAGATAAGATTATGAAATCAAATGATGCAAATCATGTGCGTACTGTTTTTGCGCATATCGTACTGTGTATTTTGTCATTTATGTGCCTGTTCTTTTTCTATATTTTGTTTGTCAACGCGACACGTTCCCATGCGGAGCTGCAGAAAGGCTTTTCAGCGCTGCCAGGCACCCACTTGCTGGAAAATCTGAAAAATGTGGCAAATGACGGAACGTTTCCGATGTTTCATGGCATCGTGAACAGTCTGATCGTTTCCGGATGTTCCGCCGCAATTTGTACATATTTTTCCGCGCTGACTGCATATGGGCTGTATGCCTATGATTTTAAAGGCAAAAAAGCTGCGTTTACATTTATTATGGCGATTCTTGTTATGCCGACACAGGTTACGGCAATGGGATTTTTGCGTTTGGTTACAAATATGGGAATGTATGACTCACTGCTGCCGCTAATCATACCGTCGATCGCGTCCCCGTCCGTATTTTACTTTATGCACAGCTACCTGCAGTCTTCACTGCCGCTGTCACTGGTAGAAGCCGCGAGGATTGACGGTTCGGGAGAGTTTAAGACATTTAACAGAATTGTGCTTCCGATTATGAAGCCGGCAATTGCAGTACAGGCGATCTTTACCTTTGTAGGTTCCTGGAATAATTACTTCGTTCCGGCTCTTGTAATCCAGTCCAAAGATAAAATGACTGTGCCGATTCTGATCGCAACGCTGCGTGGAGCGGATTATATGAATTTTGATATGGCTAAAATTTACATGATGATCGCGGTAGCGATTGTTCCGATTATTGTCGTATATCTGGTATTGTCCAAATACATTATTGCCGGAGTAACGCTTGGCGGAGTAAAAGAATAAGACTGAATCAAACGGTTGATACTATGTCAGAGCGTGTTTGAAAAATTGTAACGGTAAGCGTTTTTCAAACACGCTTTTATAATATTTTGAAATATATTGGAATATATTGGAATATGTTGGAATAGGAGAAGTTATGGAAATAAATGATAGATCCCATAGTGGAACGACCAATCCGGATCCTTCCAGCCGGGAGGCCGCTCATGGCAGACTGGCCAAGGATATGGCAGCGGAAGGATTTGTGCTGCTGAAAAATGACGGACTGCTTCCACTGCAAGAAGACGTGCCGGTTGCGCTGTTTGGCAGCGGAGCGGCAAAAACAGTGAAGGGCGGGACGGGCTCAGGAGATGTAAATAACAGAGAGAATATTTCTGTTTACAGGGGGCTGCAGGAAGCCGGCAGAATCATTACAAATCAAAACTGGCTGGATGATTATGAAAACCGTTATCAGGCGGCGAGAGAACGGTGGAAAGAAAAGATTCTGTTAGACGCAAAATCAGTAGACAACCCGTTTGACGCATATGCCATCAATCCGTTTTCCATGCCGCAGGGCCGTGAAATTACACAAGAAGATTTGAAAGGTGCGAAAGCTGCGGTGTACGTGCTAAGCCGTATTTCCGGCGAGGGAAAAGACCGCAGAAAAGTGCCAGGAGATTATTATTTCAGCGAAAAAGAAAAAGCGGATCTTTGCTTTTTGAATCAGAGACAAATGCCGACGGCATTAATCTTAAATGTGGGCGCGCCTGTGGAGCTGGCAGATATTCTTGAGGAGTTTTCCTGTATCCGTGCAGTGCTGCATATATCACTGCCCGGTCAGGAAGGCGGGCATGCGGTCGCGGATGTGCTGTATGGCAAAGCGGTGCCAGGAGGCAGGTTAACGGCGACCTGGGCGGCGCGGTACGAAGATTATCCATTTGCGGAACAGTTCGGACATTTAAACGGAAATTTGGAGAAAGAAGAATACCGGGAGGGGATTTTTGTAGGATACCGCTATTTTGACAGCTTTGATATACAGCCGCTGTATCCGTTTGGATATGGGCTGTCTTATACGCAGTTTTCGATGAGATGTGAAGAGGTGCGGACAAACGGAAACGGGATGGAAGTCCTTCTTTCGGTTAAAAATACCGGAGAGGTCTATGCGGGCAGGGAAGTGGCTCAGGCATATGTAACATTGCCGTGCACAGGCATCGGAAAGGAACTGCACAGGCTGTGCGGGTTTGCAAAAACAGATCTGCTGGCGCCGCAGGAGGAACAAAAGCTTTGCATCGAGATAGATCAAAAGCAGCTGGCGGTTTTTTCTGAAAAGATGCATGCATGGATCGTTGAAGCTGGAACGTATATGATATGGATCGGAAAACATGTGCAGGAGCTGGAGCCTGCGGCAGCGCTGATCATTTCAGAACCGGCAGTATTAGAACAGACAAACAGGCTTTGCATGCCGCAGGCAGAATTTAAAGATCTGAATCTTACACAGGCAGGCAGAAAAAAAGCCGAGATGCTGTTGGAAAGCGCAATGGCGCAAAACATTCCAAAGCTTTGTCTAAAGCTGGAAACAGAAAAGAATCAGATGGAGGAACATGCTGCAGACATCCAGATAAAAGATCTTTCCCTGGAGCAATGCATACCGCTTTTATATGGGAATATCACACAGGGTGCCAGCACGCTTGGCTCTGCAGGAATCCGTGTGCCAGGCTCCGCAGGGGAGACGACAGAAGCACTGGAAGAAACATGCGGCATCCGTTCTCTGATCATGGCGGACGGGCCGGCGGGCATTCGGCTGCGTCAAAGTTATGAGGTGGATCGAAAGACGGACGCGGTATATGGCGTGGGCGTTCTTGGGTCGTTGGAAAATGGTTTTTTAGAACCTATGGAATTTCACGAAGATGCACAGATGTATTATCAATATTGTACGGCATTTCCGGTCGGAACGCTGCTGGCACAGTCATGGGATCCGGCATTGATGAAGCAGTTCGCAAGGGCAGTCGCTGCGGAAATGGAAGAATTTCATGTTGATTTGTGGCTTGCGCCTGGAATGAATATTCATAGGAATCCTTTGTGCGGCCGAAATTTTGAATATTATTCCGAAGACCCGTATCTCACGGGCATACTTGCGGCTGCGGTTGTGGAAGGAGTGCAGGAAAACGGAACATGCGGCGTAACGATCAAGCATTTTGCATGCAATAACCAGGAGGATAATAGGATGGGAGTGGATGTATGTGTGTCAGAACGTGCGCTGCGTGAAATTTATCTGCGCGGATTTGAAATCGCGGTAAAGAACAGTGCACCTGCAGCCATTATGACTTCATACAACAAAATAAACGGGACGCACGCCGCCAACAGCAAAGACCTGTGTACAACGATTGTACGAAAAGAATGGGGATTTGAAGGAATCTTGATGTCTGACTGGAATACGACGGTTCCAGAGGACGGCAGCGTGCCATGGCAGTGTCCGGAGGCCGGAAATGATGTCATTATGCCTGGAAATAAAAATGATGAAGAGAATATACGCAGGGCACTGGCAAGCGGCAGGCTGTCTGAAAAAACAGTACGTGCATGTGCAGGGCGCGTAGTGTCTCTAGTGCGAAAATTTTCATAACTTCATAGCAGCTTGCATTATGAATATTTTTATGATATGATGTTATCGGCATATGTCGGAAATGGAGGTGTGTTTATGGCAAGGCCCATGCGGTGCAGGAGAATATGCTGTGAGCCTAAATATGACAGCTTTTCTCCATGCGGAACAAAGAATACGGAGTCTGTTCTGCTGACAGTGGATGAGTTTGAGTCTGTCCGTCTGATTGATTATGAAAGAAGGACGCATGAGCAGTGCGCCAGGCAGATGGGCGTTTCCCGCACAACAGTTTCAGAAATGTATGAAAGGGCCCGCGCAAAGATTGCCGACTGCATGGTCAATGGCAAAACACTGTATATTGCCGGCGGAAATTATACGCTCTGTGACGGTTCTGCGAAAAAATGCTGCGGCAAACGATGCGACAGGGCAGAATATACGGCAAAAATTGCCGAAAAAAGAAAGGATGACATGATGATGAAAATAGCGGTTACTTATGAAAATGGAAATGTATTCCAGCATTTTGGACATACAAAGCAGTTCAAGATTTATGATGTTGCGGATGGCAAAGTGACTGGTGAACAGATCGCAGACACACAGGGAAGCGGTCACGGCGCTTTGGCAGGAATGCTCTCAGACTGGAAAGTGGATACGCTGATCTGCGGAGGGATTGGAGCAGGCGCACAGGCTGCCCTGGCAGAAGCAGGCATCCGTCTATACGGAGGAGTGTCCGGCAGTACCGATCAGGCGGTCAATGAACTGCTTGCGGGAAATCTTGCGTATCAGCCGGATGTGCACTGCGACCATCATGACCATGGAGAAGGACATCATTGTGGGGAAGGGCATCATTGCGGAGAAAATAAACATGGCTGTGCAGGCAATGGAGGCGGCTGCCAATAAAAGAATTTGATAATTTATACTCCTCTGAAGAGTCTGGTTTTATGGGCTTTTCAGAGGAGATTTTTGTTTATCAGCGCAAAGTAAAGAGTTTTTTGGTAACTGGCAGCATGATATAAAATTTAAAATGCTTGACAAGTTAAGATATTATGATAATATGTACCATATATGGAACATTTGTAAAACAATGAGCAGGAGGGACTAAATGTTATTTGATATTGTAAGAGGAAAAATTACTAAGCCAGAACAAAGCAGTCAATTGATTGAGGCTGTTAAAGAGTATATGAATAAAAATGATGCTCTTGGCACTCTGTATTTAGGATATCCTTTGACAGCCAATGCAGATGAAGCAATTACAGTAGAGGCATTATGGGTAACAGAAAGCAGAGGCATGATTGCCTTCATACTTGGAAATTCGCAAGACTCTATAGAACAGTTAAAGGAACAGCAGGATTCTTTATATTATAATCTGGACTTTTATTTGAAGAAATATTCAACACTAAGAAAAGGAAGAAATCTTTCATTCGAACCATTGGTAATAACGGTTCTTCCTGATAAGATAAACTATGTGGATAAGAAACATGAATATCTATTTTGTACTTGTGAGGAAATTTCTTCATTGGTTGATGCGTTTGCTTCTTTTGATAAAGGAATATATAAACGGTTGTGTGAAGTGCTTCAAAAAGTGTCGGAGATTAAACCAAGAAAAAAGAGGACAAATGTAAAAAAAGCAGGGTCTTATGGCGATATTATAAAGAAAATTGAGAAGGAAATTGCCAATCTGGACGAGTGGCAAAAAAAAGCTGCATTTGAGGTTCCTGATGGTCCTCAAAGAATTAAAGGGTTAGCAGGATCTGGAAAAACTATAGTATTAGCTTTAAAAGCGGCATATCTGCATACGCAATATCCTGAACTTAAAATAGGGGTGACATATTATACAAGGGCGTTATATCAACAATATATTGACTTGATAACAGATTTTGTACAGGATATGTCGGGAGAAAAAGTAGATTGGGATAATCTGGATATCATTCATGCTTGGGGAAGCAATTCCGAACATGGAGTATATTCGGATATGGCACAAAGGGTTCATTTTAAAGCCTATAACTTAACTTCAGCAATTTCAAAGTTTGGAAGAACTTCTGCTTTTCAGGGATGCTGCGATGAATTATTGACAGTTATAGGGGAAGATTATGAACCGGAGTATGATGTAATGCTAATTGACGAAGCACAGGATTTGCCAAGCAGTTTTTTCGGACTGGTGTATGCAAATGTAAAATCTCCTAAAAGGATCATTTGGGCATATGATGAATTGCAAAATTTATCAGCAGTTGAGATGCCGTCGTTAGAAGAAATGTTTGGTGTGGATACTGATGGGAATTTGAAGATTAATATTGAAAATAAGGAGAATGAGCCTAAAAGAGATATTACATTACCCGTATGCTATAGAAATCCACCGTGGACTCTTGCATTAGCGCATTCTTTAGGTTTTGGAATATACCACAGACCGATTATTCAAATGTTTGATGAACCTTTAATGTGGGAAGATATAGGATACACTGTGAAAAGTGGAAAATTAAAAGAAAATAATACGGTTACATTATCAAGAAAGAATATTTCTACACCTAAATATTTTGAAGAGTTGTTAAATAGAGACGATAGCATTAAGGTAGAAACATTTGCTGCAACAGAACAACAATACTCATGGATTGCTCAGGAAATTCGAAAAAATATTGAACATGATGAATTGGATCCGGATGATATATTGGTTGTCCTGCCTAATACGTATTTAGCGAAAAGTGAATATAAGGATTTGGAAAAATTTTTAAAGGCAAATGGAATAAATTCAATATTAGCTGGAGTAGATACAGACAGAGACACATTTAGAGCTAATGGCTGCGTTACTTGTGCACATGTATATAGAGCAAAGGGTAATGAAGCGCCGATGGTTTATATTGTTAATGCACAATATTGTGCAGACGGAATGGAATTAATCAAGCTTAGAAATATTCTTTTTACTTCAATTACCAGATCAAGAGCATGGGTGCGCGTTTGCGGCGTTGGAGAAAGAATGCAGCAAATAAAGCAGGAATACAAACAATGTGTAGATAATGATTATGATCTGTGTTTTAGAATTCCAACAGCCGATGAGTTAAAAACAGCTCGAAGAGTAAATCGAGAAAGAACATCAACGGAGAAAAAAATGATAGAAACTGCAAAATATAATATTAATGAGCTTATAGATAATATAGAGAAAGGCACAGTTGATTCGGAGTTGTTACCGGAACTTGATAAACTGGTGAAGTTGCTAAAAAGAGGAGAACAGGGATGAAAAATGGCAAAAAAGATTATGATGAACAGTTAGCTGAACAAATAACAAATACATTAGAAATGTTATTGGAAAGAAGATTTGTGTATACGTATAATGATTTGAAAAGAGAACATTTAGATAAAAATACGATACGATTAACTTGGAATAATCATTTATCAGGAGCTTTTAATACTGGAGATAATTTTTTAAAATTAGAGCAATACAAACAAATAATAAATAATCAGAGTTATCTGTGTATTTTATTTGATGGTTCTTTAATTAGAGTAAGTTATACGATAAAAAATGGCCGTATTGTTGGTCATAATCTGCTTTGGTGGCCAGCACCATATAAATATCCTGGTGTTTCATTAGATGATGTTTCGCCGAATCAAATGCTCTCAGATTTTTTAGAAGATGATAAATGGTATGAAAATATAGAAATGCGTTCTCCCGTTAGAATAGATTATGATCCAAGAAAAGAAGTTGTATCTTTGGCGCATCCACCCGTACATATGCATATAGAGCATATGGAATGCAGAATATTTATTGAAAAGCCCATGTGTTTTAATTCATTTATAAATTTAATATTTCACAATTTTTATCCGTACTGTAAGATATATTTGGATCCAAATGATTATATTTCTTTTGATGTTAACGATAATTATGAATACGTGGAAGGACTGACTAAAATTGTGTGCTAAGAAAAAAGAAGATAAGCAGATTTATAAAAATGAAATTAATATAGAGTATATGCAAAATAGTGTCAGAAGGGCATTAGTGAGAGAATATGCATATTTAAGAAAGATAAAAGGTTTAACGCAAGCAGAGGTGGCAGAGAGGGCAGGTATTTCAAGAACAAATGTGACGAGATTTGAAAGCGGAGAATATAATCCAACATTAGAGATGTTGGTGAAATTAGCAGCTGCGATGGATTTGGATATTTCAGTTACATTAAAACCAAAAAAAGTATGATGCAGAGTGTAGCAATGACCTTACATCTTCATCATCTACTTTTAAATAATTACATAACGCACTTTATACAGAAATATGCGGTTTTAAGCCAGTTTTGTGGCAAAAAGCCGCATATTTTTTGCAGCGGGGACTTTGCAGCATCTTCAAATCTGAAAAATGTATTGACAAAACAGTTTATTAGTGATATGGTTAATTACACAAGTAATGAACTATGCAACCTAAGACAAAAGTTAACATAGGGAGAGAAGAACAGAAAAGAGGTGATAACATTGAATGAAATTTTAAATCAGGATAAATCCATATACTTACAGATCAGCGACATGATCGAGAACGATATTCTGCGGGATGTCCTGCTGGAAGATGAAAAAGTGCCTAGCACCAATGAGCTGGCAAAGTTTTTTAAGATCAATCCGGCAACCGCGGCGAAAGGAATCAATTTGCTCGTAGATGAAGGGATTTTATACAAGAAAAGAGGGATCGGGATGTTTGTAGCACAAGGAGCGAAACAGACAGTCAAAAATAAACGAAAAAGCGCATTTTATGAAAATTATGTCAGATCGCTGCTGACAGAGGCTGCCAGCCTTGAGATCAGTAAAGAAGAGCTGATAGAGATGATAAAGAGTGCAAAACTGCAGAATTAAGCGGACAGATAAAAAGAACGCAGCAGGTAATACGGAATGGTTGAGAAATTTCTTATGGATCGTGTGCCGAAGCGAATGTAAAAGGGCACAGAATTGGAGGAAGCAATGAGTTTGAAATGTGAAAATATCGTAAAAACATATCAAAAAACAGATGTATTAAAAAACATTAATCTGGAAATTGAACATGGAAAAATCTATGGACTGATTGGCCGCAATGGCGCAGGGAAAACGACGCTGCTGTCGATTCTGACAGCGCAAAATCCGGTTACAAGCGGAGAGGTTACCTATGATGGAATGCCTGTCTGGGAAAATCAAAAAGCGCTCGATCACCTTTGCTTTTCCAGAGAACTTAACTCGTCATCAGCGCTTGGGCCAAATACGATGAAAATAAAGGAATATTTAAGAATTGCGTCCATATTTTATCCGAATTGGGATAAGCAGATGGCAGATCAGCTGGTCAAAATGTTTCATCTGGATGTAAAAAAGAGTATTTCGAGAATTTCCAAAGGCATGATGAGCATGGTTACGGTAATTGTTGCGATGGCAAGCAAAGCGGATATTACGATTATGGATGAGCCTGTCTCCGGCCTTGACGTGGTGGCAAGGGAACAGTTCTACAGACTGCTGTTAGAGGAGTATGCAAATACCGGACGTACGTTTGTCATCAGTACGCATATTATTGAGGAAGCGGCAGACGTGTTTGAGGAAGTGATTATTTTAAAAGAAGGCAGCGTGATCTGTAAGGAAAATACGCAGGAACTGCTGGAACGAAGCCTGCATGTCAGCGGCAGCGCACAGGACGTGGATGCGGCCTGCGAAGGGCTTACTGTACACCGTGTCACGAACATGGGCCGCAGCAAAGGGGTCACGGTAATATTAGAAAAAGGACAAAAGCTTGCGGATGGGTATGATGTGACCATACAGCCAGTCAGCCTGCAGGAACTGTTTTTGGCTCTCTGCGGAGAGGAGGCAGCCGTATGAGAAAAGAAGGATGGATGCGTGCGCTTTGGTATTTTATCAGGCAGGCGCAGGCCTGTGTGCTGCTAGCATTGGCAGGAGGATTTGCAATGGCGGTTTATATATGGTTCATTCAGGATGCGTCGTTCAGCGCGCAGAAGTTATTGTGCATGGTGCCTGATTCTGTCATCTATTTTATATTGATTATCGTATTTACAGGAAGCCTTTCGTCTATGCAAAACTGCTATTATCTGCCGGTTTCTTTTGGATGTCTTAGAAAATACGCGTTTTTGGGGCATCTTGCGATGAACGGATTGATGATAGCGGAATGTCTGCTGTTTTACTGCGTGACGGCATTTTGGCTGCGTATGGAATTGACGAAGCTGGTATATTATGTGGCAATGTACCTGCTGATAGAAGGGATTGCGAAGTGCATGGGCATAGCGTATACGAAGTGGGGCAAAGTCGTATATGTTATTATCGTTGTGGCGACCGGCGTGTTTTTTGGAATTGTGGGATTTGTAATCACCTATGGGAGTCTGGCGGGAAAGATGGTATCATTTTTAGACTTTTACAGCAGACAAAAAACCGGTTTGCTGCAGTTTTGGGTTCTTGCTGCCAGTGTGCTTGTCTGCATTGCGGCAAATGTGGGAAGCTGGCGTATGATCAGAAACATGGAAGTGAGAGCATAATGAAATGAGATCGGGAGGAGATATCGGATGTTTAAAGAACTGAAAAAACAATTTTATTTAAGATGGGATGAGTTTGCGTTTATGCTGGCATTAGAAGCAGGGTTATTTTTATTTGGAGAGCTCATGATGGCGTTTAGCGTGTATGGCCTGAAAGACCATAGCAGCGTTTTTCCGCTTGGCACGTTACTGGCATTGATGATTCCTGCGATGCTGATGATATTTTTTGGCATGTCAAGCCTTCCGATTTATTTTAACCTCGTTATTAGTATGGGAACGACACGCAGACGTCTGCTGCCGGCGCTGTTTGCCTTTTCTATTTTGGAAAATCTGCTGTGTGCATGGATCGTAAATTTATTTTGCCTGTTGGAAAACTGGATTTTTCGAACCGCATATGCGGGCATTGAAAGTGAGCTGGATTTGTCATTTGTATTTCAATGGAAATATATTTTCACGATCTGTATGGCTGCAGTAGCGCTGAATACATTGATGGGAGCGTTATGCTTAAAATACGGGAAAAAGGTATTCACACTGTTTTGGGTTTTATTCATGGCGGTATTTATTGGGGGAACCCGTATCAGTAAATTGTTGGAGCATGGCTCTGATCATCTGTTCATCCGTATATGCAGGAAGGCTCTCGAACTGTTTTGCGGATTTTCAGAAAGCGGGATCATCATTTTCGTTATTTTTATTTCGATGGGACTGATGGCCGCGGCATATAGAATCCTGTGCAGACAGCAGGTCGAGTTCTGATACATGAAAGTCCTGCTTTACACCTGAAGCCGTATTTGCTATAATTTTTTATAGGAAACAGCAGTTCTTTACAATATAGAAAGCGGCAGGGAATAAATATGCAGGTAATAAAAATTCAAAAAGGCAAACGCATTGCGAAAAGAAAAGACAAAGTAAAAGAATGGTATTTGATCCAGTCTGGTTCCGTGATTCAAAAGCTCGGATTGGCAGAAGTTACACTTGGACCGAATGCAATCATTGGCATTTTGGAACGAGACTGGTTTATTTGTGATTATATTGCAGGCGAGGATACCGCAATCGCTGCGATTCCATGTGGAAATGCGGATGATCTGAAAAATATACTGTCGGCAAATGAACGTTACCGGGTTGTGTTTTTGCGTACGGCAATTGAGCAAAGACACAGGATATTTGTACTATATTCACAGCTGTATCGGCGGACAAGCCAGTTTCACGCGTTTGTACAGACTGTATTCAATGACTATAAGGCATTTTGCAGCAATTATCAGCTGGACGAACAGGCATTTCCTCAAATGGATTATTTTAATATGCTGGAGATGAAACACAAGGCGGAAGCATGGGAAGTAAACAACAGCACAAGCCTGATAAAAACGGTATTAAAAGATTATATTCAGATGATGATAAAGGATGACAGCCTCTGTGTCGGCGTCATTATGGAGGCTTCCGCGCAGATGCACCGTGCGATGCTTGGAATCGGAGAAATGGTAGCTTATTTGTCTGACCGGAAAGAAATCTTATTGGCGGAATCTGAAAACGATATTTTCCATTTGTATTTTGATCTGGCAGTCCGTTCCAGCAAAAGACATCTGGATATAGCTCCTGTAAAACAGGAACTTGCATTTTTAAGCGAATTTATACGCAAAATTCAGATTTATGAACCCGCATTGATCAAAGTAAGGATCAAGCAGTATGAAGAATATGATTTTGAAAACGCGGCGAATGCACAGCTGTCAAAAAAGATCGACGTACTGACAGAAAACTGTTTAAAACATATTTTGGAATTTGCACAAATCAGGAAGGAAGAGGCAGATGCTTTTCTGAAACAGGTGGAGGCATACCGAAATCTTCCGGATATGACGTCTACGGATGCTTCTGCTTATAAAATAAGAAAACAGATAGCGCCGCTGTTTTATAATATTTATTATCAGGTTTTTATGCACGCGGTTGAAGATGAAGACGCGGCTTCTCCGATTATCGAAATGTTTTTAAATTTCGGATTCATGGACACAAAACTGGTCGGAGAAGAAAATGCCAAGGCGCTGTATGACCTGACGGGACGTCTGCGCCAATTTAAATCAGAACGGGTATATACGATCTTTACATGGCTGAAAAGTATCTATTTTGGCCGCAATGAACCGTCTAAAAATGAATTTGAGCTGGATTATCTGGCTTTTCTGCTGGAACAGCGTAAAAACGGCGACCTGACAGAAGAACAGGTGAAAAAGATGCAGAACGACCAAAAGGAAAAAGTAAGATTCGAGATACAGAATATGTTCAGTTCCGCAAACCGCATCACCTATGGAAAGATTACGACATTCTGCCCGATCCTCTGTGAATTTGACCTGATCAATACGATAGATAAGATGGCAGTTACCGTCGAACGGCTGGAAGAGGAACTCAATAAAATACGTAAGGTAGATTTCTCGGCATTTTACCGCGAAGTAAACTTTACAAATGCGGCGAACGATATTTTAAGCCATGAGCTGTTAATGTCAGAAGTACTTCCAAATATAATCCTGATGCCAAATGCCGGGACACGTGCAATGATGTGGCAGGAGACAGCGGATAAGCGCCGTGACACACCGGCACGGTTCCTGTTCCCGATCTTTACAGCCGCGAACCTGGAGGAAATGATGATTGAAACAGTCGGCAGGTATCGCTGGGAGATGTGCAGAAAGATTCAGGGTGTGCGCTGGAACGATATTCGTGAAAAATCCCTTACCTCGGAATACTGCGATTATCTGCAGTTCTACCGCAAGAACCGTGACCTGTCCGCCGATGCAAAGGACAAGTTAAAAACCGCGATTCAAAGGGCAAAAAATAATTACAGGGAAGTATTTGTAAAAGACTATCAAAGCTGGATTAATTATGAGTCCAAAGGAAGCTTCCGGCTGAATAAAGTAGCAAGAGAAATACTGATCGTATATTGTCCGTTTGCAAAAGACATCCGTACCGCACTCAAAGTAAATCCGATGTATCAGATTTCAATCCCGAAGTTTGAACGGGATAACGCGAAAAAAGCCCAGAGGCTGGCAGCATTGTATGAAAAATACCAAAAAGCCGGCGGGGAGATTACAGATGAGCTGAAAGAGAATTTACTGTACTGCGAACTGTAAGCGGAACAGAATCCGGTGTAATAGGAATTTATAAACGATTTCTTGGGCAAATGGAAAAATTTTATACTGTGCAACAGAATTGAAAACGCAACACAATGTCAAAAGTGTTGCGTTTCTGTTTCATCCCGGTCAGGCATAATTAACCGATGGCCTGATCAAATTCTGCTTCAATAGAAGCGTCCGGACGTTCTGTCAGCAAAGATACCGCAATATTAAATGCCAGCGCAATGAGAAACGCAGGCAACAGCTCATAAATATCGAGCGCGCCGCCCATTGGCCGCACAAGGTATTTCCAGACGAAAATCATAATGCCGCCGCTTAACATGCTTGCAAACGCACCATATTTGTTGCTGCGCTTCCAAAAAAGAGCACACAGCATGACCGGGCCAAACGCAGCGCCAAAACCAGCCCAGGCAAAGCTTACAATGCCAAAAACGCTGCTGGACGGATCTCTTGCGAGAAAGACAGCAATGACGCTGATCAGCAATACTGTAATACGCGCAGCGATCAGAGAAGCTTTTTCGCTGAGGTTAATGCCAAACGTATCACGCAGCAGATTCTGAGATACGCTGGAGGAAGCTGCGAGCAGCTGGCTGTCCGCCGTAGACATTGTGGCGGCCAGAATGCCGGCTAAAATAATGCCGGCTAAAATAGCGGCAGCAGCGCCCTGGGAGCTGAGTAAATCAGCGATTTTTACAATAATTGTTTCAGAATCGCTGCCGGAAAGCGTATCAATAAAGCCGGATTTGCTGACCGCAAGCCCGCAGACACCGATAAAAATCGCAACCGCCATAGAAATTATAACCCATACGGTGGCAATGCGGCGTGAGGTCGTTAATTTGTTTTCGTCTTTGATTGCCATAAAACGAAGCAGGACATGAGGCATGCCAAAGTAGCCAAGTCCCCAGGCCAGCATAGAGCAAATCGTAATCATTCCATAAGGCTTTGCAGACCCGGAGGCAGCATCATATGTATTTGTCAGGGATAAATAGCCGGGAAGAGACTTTGCATTTTCTAATACAACGTCAAATCCGCCCGCCATATGCCCGCTGTAAAATACAACTGTGATCAGTGCAATGGTCATAACAATGCTTTGAATCAGATCAGTCGTGGAAGCAGCCAAAAATCCGCCCAGCGTTGTATATGCCACAATAATTACCGCGCAGATAATCATGGCAAACATATAGTTCACGCCGAACAGAGTGGCAAACAACTTTCCGCAGGCCGCAAACCCGCTCGCCGTATAAGGGATAAAAAACACGACAATTACAATTGCGGCAATGCAGTTGAGCATATTTTTGTCATGGTATCTTTTGGAGAAAAAATCCGGAATCGTGATGGCGCCGATCTGATGGCTGTACCGGCGTATTTTTTTAGATATAAAAAACCAGTTCAGCCAGGTGCCAAGCGCCAATCCGATTGCCGTCCACGCAGCGTCGCAGATACCAGACAAATACGCGACACCAGGAAGTCCCATTAACAGCCAGCTGGACATGTCACTTGCCTCAGCGCTCATAGCTGTAACAAAAGGTCCAAGCTTGCGTCCGCCCAGATAAAAATCGTCAGTAGACGTATTTGTTTTGGAAAAGTGAAAGCCGATCATAAGCATAAGCCCCAAATAGCATATGATGGCGGCCATAATTAAAACAGATGAAACATTCATAAATACAACTCCAATCTGCCGGATATCGGCGTTTTATTGTGATTGGCCTGCTTTTGCTTAGTGCATTGCTAAATTGGCCGAATCTGAAATAGTATAGCACGAAATCTTACAAATTGGAATACAAAATTTTCAGAATCATTCAAATGCAAGGGCAGCAATATAAACAGCCTTTGTGAAAACGGCCTGATTGTTACATTGCATCAGTGTTTTAGTGCTGCTGTTTTTATGATGTTTATCGGTTGGCAATCTTTGAAGCCTGTTCTTTTGTTGTAATGGTATTTATGTTCATAAGGAGTCCTGCCACATCTACACAGCCAAAAAGAGACAGGATTGGACAGCTGGATGTTTCTTCTAATGTGTGCATAGAGCTGTCACCGTTATTCTTTCTGATAGCAAAATAAGAATTTTCCATGCCGCTGGATGTATCGTACCGGAATGTCTGTCCGATGACATGGCGTTCTGCTGTGTTGTTTTTTCCTGAAACGGTTCTGGATACGGCATAATAGCAGCCTTCGCAGCAGTTTTCACCAGTCCGGCGCTGGTGGTCCATAATCCCGTAATAGGAATCTGCCTTGCCAGCCAGCCTGTCCAGGCAGTTACAGGAATTGTCATGAAGAAGGCAGTCTGCAAATGCCATAATTTTTTCGTGTTCCAGGTAGGCTGCGCCTGAGACAAAATCTGAGTATTCCAGGCCGGACGAATCCAGGCAGCGCCGGATGGCTTCAGGGATATTTTCGTATAAGCTGCTGCAAGCCACAGCAAGCACCCTGTCCGTTTCCAGCCTGTCCATTGCAGCCTTGAAAGAAACGGAATAGAGCAAACCATCTCCGCCAAATGCAATCCGGTATGTCTGTATTTCTGCTTTTTGGTGTTTTTGTTTTGTCATTTGTTTGTTCATGATTGTGAACCTCCTTAAATAAGATAAACAAACCATAACACCCGCGAGGGCGTTTATTTTCCGGCAAACTCCAACAGGATTTCCTTAGGCCGCATCCAGACAGTATTATAGACACTTTGTTGAACTATATCAACAATAAACTATTATTTGTTCCTGTAACTGTTGATAATATTTAACAAAGTGAAAGGAGATGGTGAAATCAATGGATCATGTAAAACTTTATTTGGATGAAGTTGGAAAACGGGTGATGGAACGCAGAAAAAAATTAGGGCTGACGCAGGAGGCGCTGGCTGAAATGAGCGATTTAACAACCCAGTTTGTCAGCTATGCCGAATCCGGCAAACGCGCCATGCGTCCGGAGAATCTGATGAAAATTGCAGCGGCGCTTGGAGTGAGTACGGACTACCTGTTGACAGGGGACATTATTGATAAGGACAAACTGCTGTTGTCAGAAAAACTGGATAAGCTGACCGCTGCAGAGGTGCGGATTATAGAAAGCATCATAGACGAGTGCATCAGCCTGTATCACAGGGATGAATAGGGACAGAACTTATTTTAATTTACTCAGCCGGAAGGTAACAGTTCAGATAACCCTTGAACTGTTACACCTGAAGATACTTTGTATCAGATCAGAATATAGCCTATTGTTGACTTTTATCAACAATAGTGATATCCTGATAGAAGGAAGGCGCATGCATAAAAGGAATAGAACCAATAACATTAGGAACTGTATGCAAATGGTTTAAGTTATTTACATACAGTTCCTTACAAAATCAGAAAGGACAGGAATATCAATGAAACCAAAACGAACGAAAAAACTATTAATGATCACATTTATAATTGGAATTCTGATTTCCGCAGAAGTGCCGGCAATGCGGGCAGAAGCGGCAGCAAAAAAGGAAGTATGGGTGGTGGATTCCAAGACATCCGAATTCGACAAATTTAAATATACATATAACAGCAAAGGGCTTTTGGTAAAAGATACCTGCGTAAAAAGCAACGGTGGAATACCATCCTATGAATATGTATACAGCGGGACAAAAATTTCAAAACAGATTCAGCTGATGGACGGCGAAAAGCATGGCGAAATCCAGTATACCTATAATAAAAAGGGGTATCTCACAAAGGAGACTTCAGGCTCTGAGGATTATGCAAAGTATGAATGGAAAAACGGCTGCTGCGTGAAAGTGTCACAGGAATCGCTTTCCTCAGTTGTATCGCTCTCCTATGATAAAAATGGATGGATTACAAAAATTGATACTGGTACCCCGCCTGCACGAGTCATGACACATGATAAGCAAGGATATATACTTACAGATGGACTGGAAGGTGAAGATGCCATGGGCGGCAGGGCGAATACTTATAAAAATGGCCGGCTGGTAAGACAGGCTGAAATAGACGCAAACGGCGAAGAATATGCCGGAGCCTATACTTATAAATATAAAAAAATAACAGTTCCAGCCTCTGCTGTAAAAAAGGTAAAAAAACAGCAGGCATGGCTGACAGACAAAGGAGGACTGAAATACCTTCCATTAGCAGCGATCTGATTTCACTAGCAAGACAGGATAAGCCAGCCTGTACATATTTTTATGCTGCTGCGGCAGCCGCAAAGTAATCGTGAATATGTTCTGCGCCAGACCGATAAAAGCAGTTCTGAAAAAGCCAGAGCTGCTTTTTATACGGAATCCTTTCATAATGCTGGATTTTCAGCTGTATTTGAAATAAAACTAGAGCGTGTTTGAAAAATGCTTTCCGTGAGATGTGCTTCACACTTTGTACCCATAGGGCATGATATGGAGAATTTATTCCAAATTTATGAGGCATAGCGGGCTATGTTGATTAAATTTGGGATGAATTATCCGCAAAGTGGGGAGTGCAGATCGCGGGAATGATTTTTCAAACACGCTCTAGGGTGTTGAACTATGTATTATGATATTTTCTGTAGCTTCTCACTATGTTCACGAATAACATTTTTCATAACATCAATATCCGCTTGTATTGCTTCAATTTGATTAATACCTGATTGATAGCGTTTGGATGTTCCTGTTTAATAAGCTTCAATTTCACGTAATCGTGGTAAAACATCATTTTCTATTGTTAAATTAATGTTTTTTACATCTGTCTTTATAGGTTTTAATTTAGTATCTAACAATTGACTGATTGCTAATAAGTCTTCATTTGTTAATGACATATAAATCACGCTGCTTTTACATTTAATATGCTATTGATGGTAGTATACCACATCCAGAGCATAAAGTCTATTGAATTGCAAATATGCTTTACATTTTTTGTTTATTCAGCCTCATGCTGGCCTTAAATATCCAGAACAATATCCAGAACAGTTGTCACATTTTATTGACATTTTGCTTTTTTATGGTAAAATAATAAAGTATTTTGATCTCAAAGATGGGACAGCGTGCACGCGTTGTCCCTTTTCTGGCAACAAGTCAGCAGGTATATTCTGCCGGACTGTGCATAGAATGAAAAGGACAGCACAAGACAGAATCATACAGGCGGCAAAAGATAAGAAAGGGGAAAAGCTATGAAAAATCTGGAAGAAATATTAGGAATAGTCGATGACTTTGTATGGGGGCCGGTGATGCTTGTGCTTTTAGTAGGAACAGGCATTTTTCTCACCATCCGGCTTAAGTTTCTAACCTGGAGAAATCTTCCCTATGCAGTCAAACTGACATTAAGCAAAGAATCAAGGACAAAGCATGGGGAAGGGGATGTCTCGCCGTTTGCGGCCCTTACAACGGCGCTGGCAGCAACGATTGGAACGGGAAATATTGTAGGCGTTGCGACAGCAATGGTATCCGGCGGCGCGGGAGCGCTTGTTTGGATGTGGATTTCGGCATGCTTCGGACTTACTTCTAAGTTTTCGGAGTGCATGCTGTCGATTAAGTACCGTGAAGTAAACGCACAGGGAGAAATGTCTGGCGGTCCAATGTTTACGATGAAAAAGGCATTTAAAAACAAGACGATGGGCGCTGCCCTGGGATGGCTGTTTGCCTTGTTTGCCGTGATTGCTTCGTTTGGAATCGGCAATTTGACACAGGCAAATTCTATTTCAGACGCGATGAATAAAACGTTTGCGGTACCAACGTGGGTAACGGGTGTGATTGTTACGGTGCTGTCCCTTTGCATTATTGTAGGCGGAATCAAGTCTATTTCAAAGCTGTCTTCGATTATCGTCCCATGCATGGCAATTTTTTATGTGATCGGCGGTTTGATCGTTATTATCGGAAACATTCAAAATGTGCCGGCTGGTGTGGCGGAGATTTTTCGCATGGCCTTTTCTGTTAAGGCGGTAGCAGGAGGCGTCGGCGGTACAATCGTAGCTTCCATGATGAGCGGCATGCGTTACGGAATCGCACGCGGCGTGTTCTCAAACGAAGCAGGCATGGGATCGGCGGCAATTACGGCAGCTTCTGCAACGACAAATAATCCGGTTCGTCAGGGATACATAAACATGACAGGTACATTCTGGGATACGATTGTAGTATGTACGATTACAGGGCTTTGCATTGCCTCTTCCGGCGTACTTGGCATGGCGGACGCGAGCGGAAAAGCAATCGAAGGCTCTGAACTGACGATCGAGGCGTTTAAAACAGTGTTAGGTCCTGCAGGCGGCTGGATGGTTACCATCGGCATCGCGCTGTTTGCATTTTCCACGATTCTTGGATGGGAATACCATGGGGAAAAAGCATTGGAATATCTGGCAGGCACGCATAAATATAATATGATTTATCGTGTTGTATTTTCAGCGGTCGCATTTGTCGGTGCTACGACGACATTGTCTATTGCATGGAAGTTTTCAGATATTGCAAATGCATTGATGGCAATTCCAAATCTCATCTGCCTGCTCGCGTTAAGTGGAGAACTGGCAAAAGATACTGAAGAGTTTCAGAAATTATTAAAGCGTGAAAGAGCCTGAAAAGACTCTGCAAAATGCATAAAATTCGGTGGTGTTTTATGTGGCATTCGTGAGTTTTTAACAGAAATGTAACAGAATTGAAAAAAACACTTGCAAATGCTTGATTTTTGGACTATATTACGAGATGAACTTGTGTATTCTAAACTGATTCTAAGGGAAGTGGAAGGGAATATGAGTAATAAGCAAATCATAGTTTCAAATGTAGCAAAAGGTCATGAAAATCCAATTGCAGAGCTTGTTCAGGTTGCATGTCAGTTCGACAGCAATATCACGTTTGAGAATGACAACCGCAAGATTAATGCAAAAAGCATTATGGGGATTATGGCATTTAATCCATCCAAAGGAATGAGCGTAAATATTATTACTGAAGGCAACGACGAAAAAGAAGCTCTGTTAGCAATGGAAAAGTTTTTAGTGTGTGAGTAGTAGATTGTAGGAGGTCTAAGGAGATGAGCTCAAAGAGTACAGACAAAGAAACAAAGTCAGTTGCAGAAGCAGCAGATGTAAAAGAAGCAGAGGCAGTTAAAGCAGATGCGAAACCGGAAGCAGATACGGCTGTTAAGGGAGAGACGAAGACGGTTAGTAAAAAAGCTGATAAGGATGAAGCAAAAGCAGCTAAAAAACCTGCTGCAAAAAAATCAACAGCGAAAAAGACAGAAAAGCCTGAGCTGAAACCGGAAGTATACATTGAATTTCAAAACCGGCAGGCAAACGAGTCGGATGTTGTTGGTAAGGTAAAAGCAGCGTTTGTTGCAAGCGGACACAGAGTATCATCTATTAAGTCCTTACAGATATATATAAAGCCGGAAGAGTATAAGGCTTATTATGTAATTAATGATAACAAATACAGCGGTGAAGTAGATTTGTTTTAAACCGGAATACAGTTCCTTACTGTGAACAAAAGATATCTGTACATTGCACAAAGATGCAGTGTGCAGATATTTTTTATTGAAAAAAACTGAGCCTTTTGAGCAATGACAGGGCATGCAAAAGACTCAGAGCTAATTTACAGTTCACCGTTTTTGTACCTTGTAACCAGTTTTTTGATCCGGTCATAAGGGTTTAGCAGTTCGCTGATAGAGGCATCCTGATTCAGCGTATCTACGATATGGGCGATATATTTGCTCATATCACAGTTGATATAATAAGGACGGCTTAACAGTTCCGGAATTTGATAAATAAGGTTCGTAGTGATGACACGGTAGATCATTCCTTCCTCTACTGCGGTATCAAATTTTTCAAGTCCGTCCGTAAACAGGCCAAAGGTAGATATGACAAAAATGCGTTTTGCTTTTCTTTTTTTCAGTTCTGTGGCGACATCAATCATGCTGTCTCCAGAAGAAATCATGTCGTCAATAATCATGACGTCTTTACCCTCGACAGAAGCGCCGAGAAATTCATGGGCAATAATCGGATTGCGGCCGTTTACAATACGGCTGTAGTCACGGCGTTTGTAAAACATGCCGATATTAATGCCAAGGACGCTTGCAAGGTATACGGCACGTCCGGTGGCGCCTTCGTCCGGGCTGATCATCATCATATGATCGGAATCAAATTTTAAATCAGGTACATTTGTGCATAATGATTTAATAAACTGGTATGCTGGCTGGATAGATTCAAAACCGGAGATTGGGATGGCATTCTGCACACGCGGATCATGAGCGTCAAAAGTAATAATATTGTCTACCCCCATGGCAGTAAGCTCCTGCAGCATCATGGCACAATCCATAGACTCACGCCCGTTGCGTCTGTGCTGGCGACTTTCATATAAATAGGTCATAATTACCGTAATCCGTCTTGCCTTTCCGCCCGCGGCAGCAATAATGCGCTTTAAATCTGCATAGTGGTCATCCGGCGATTTGTGGTTCGGATGGCCGCAGACGGTATACGTTTCATGATAATTTGTTACGTCCACCATGATAAAAAGATCATAACCGCGGATAGATTCCTTGATAAATCCTTTGGCTTCACCAGTGCCGAAGCGGGGAGCAACCGCATTCACGATATAAGTATCGCGTTCAAATCCCCGGAAAGCAATTGTCATTTTGTGGTCAGACTGATGTTCATGGCGCCACTGCACAAGGTATTCGTTGACTTTCTCACCCAGGGATGAGCAGTTTGACATCGGAATCAGCCCTAGTACCCCGACTGGAATACTTTCAATCATGTTGTCATCATAATGCATAGTGTAAGTCCTCCGTTTTATTTAATTTGCAATGGTACAGATTAACCTGCGCCATTGCTTAATTTTCTCTTTTGGAGCCGGATATCATCACAAAAAAGTTTCAGCATCGTGTAACTGCTCATAATCCGGGAGAAAATTCTTTCCGAGTAAATAATACTAAGCTGGTCGATGCCCAGATTTGTGGATATAATCGTAGATTTCTTACGAAGAATCCGCTCGTTCAGGCATAAGAACAGCTGCGAAACAGTAAAGGAATTTGACAGTTCAGTTCCTAAATCATCAATAATAAGAAGGTCGCAGTCAAAAATATGCTGCATGGAAGAAGCAGCCTCCTGGTCCTTCTCAAATTTATGTTTTTCCAACACTTCAAACAGCTGAAAGGCTGTAAAATAAATAACGGAATGGCCGGTGTCCAGCAGCTCTTTCGCAATGCAGTGGGACAAAAATGTTTTGCCGGTGCCGGTGTCTCCATATAGAAACAGATTTTGAAATTTCGTATCAAATTCTTTTAAAAACAGCAATGCTTCTTTGACTGCGTCTTTGGCAGTCTCCCGGTAGGTAAGCCCGGTTGCGCCGCTTTTTTTTGTTTCTGAATAGTATGCAAACGAATAGTGGGTGAAATTTTCTTCCTCCAGGACGCTTTTTATGTTTGACTGTGTATACACAAGATCAATCGCGGCCTGTTCAAAACAATGGCACCGCTTGTGCCCGATATAGCCGGTATCTTTACAATCCGGACATGTATAAGGCGGCTCTAAATACTGCTCCGTTAAGCCGGCTGAAGCAAGGATTTGCGACCGTTGCCTACGGTAACCGGCAAGTGTCTGCTTAAGCTGTGCCATTGCCTGATCATCCCCGTCCAGCAGGAGCCTGGCATAGTGTACGCTGACAGAAGCGATCAGCGATTCCAGTTCCTGCAGGCGCGGATACTGCAAATAGAGCTGTTTTTTGCGCTTTTGCAGAATATGCTGGTTTTGAAGCTGTCTGGCATCATATTGGCGCTGGATTTCGTCATATTGTAAATTTGATAAAGCCATAATGTTTCTCCGTTTTTGCTATCTGCGGTGCGACAGTAATTCACGCTCCAGTTCTTCATAGTTATAAGTGCGCTGTGAGAAATTTGCAAAGCCGTTGACAATTGTCCCCTTGGCTGTGCGCGCGGCAGTCTTTCCCGCGGTTATTTTTTTGGACTTGGCCTCCTGATACTGTGCGTCCAGCAGCTTAATATCATTCAAAGTACGGACATTTTGGCTCTGCCAGCTTTTTAAAATGGAGTCTGCATATTCATAGCTGATCTGATGAATTTTCAGTATTGTCTTCTGACATGCCAGGGCAATGATTTCATCAGAAAAATCCATTTCTTTTGACCATTTTTCCACATAGTCCAGTTCCGGGCCGGTCAATGTCCGGTTTGAGATGCCAAAAGCTTTTTGTACGGCATGTACGGCGCTGCTGTGCAGCTCAGATGCCTGTTTTGCGTCTGAAAGCGTATGGATACCTGCTTTTGCCCAGGAAATGGCAATTTTATCCATATACCGGATGCTCATCCGGTTTTTAGCTACGCTTTGCTCAATCAGATATTCGATCAGATCCTGCGAAAAATTCAATTTATCCAGCCAATACAGTATCGTCTGCACTTCAGTATTGTTCAAAGGATGTCCAAGATAGCGTTCCGTTACAAATAAAATTTCCTGAACCATTTCGTCTTCGCCAAATTGTGCCAGTTGATTCAGTGAATATTCTGAACGCTCTGGCAGTGAGGAAACCGTATTTTCCGGTGCGGCTGCTTCGTCCGATTGCAGAACAGGCGGCGCAGTATCATAAGACTGTTTGGATAAAACAGTACTGGCGGCGGGCGGCTGCTGCGCTGGAATGGCCGCATCTGCGGCTGTCTGGTTTGTATTTGACAGGCAGATGCCGGTAAGCTCTTTCTGACTGTTGAATTCCAGGCGAAGCAGATGCATTTTTTCCCAATATTTTAAAGCGCGCGTAACATCCTTTTCCGTATGATCAAACTTGTCCGCGATATCCGAAATAGAAAATGTCGTATCTGGATTGTTCATGCATCGCAGCAGGTACAAATAGATTTTGACAAATTCCCCATCTGCGTGCGTCATATATTCATCAATAAAAGTATTTGGAACATAGGTGGCAGCAAGCGTGCTGTCCCGTTTCAGTAATATATCAGCCATATGCATTCCCTCTCTTACTGCACAGATTATAGCACAGGAT
>CAOKJJ010000021.1 GCA_948468465.1 uncultured Eubacterium sp.
GCTATGCCTCATAAATTTGGGATAAATTCTCCATATCATGCCCTATGGGTACAAACTGTGAAGTACATCTCACGGAAAGCATTTTTCAAACACGCTCTAGGCATTTATCCAAAGACTCTCCAATATGCCTTTCCAAGCACTGCCCGCAGCCTGCTTCCCCTTGGCAGTATTTTCATAAGCAGCTGCCGGATTTTTGCCACCACACGCATTCCCCCGCCTGAAATCGCTGCATCCGGCTCTTTTTGATGCACCTTATGCACCTTAAGGCCGCTTAATATCTGTTCGTAATAAGGCGTCTTGCGCGCTGTTTCCCAAAACGCATAGCCAAAATCTTCATCCGCCTTCATCCACGGCTTTATAAATCCCGCATAATGAATGATATACGGCCTTTTTCTCGCATTTTCATAAGCATCCAAAATGTCATGCGGCGCATACCGGATGACTTCCTGCCACCGGAACCGCCCGCAGTCAAAGAGCACATTCCAGGCCATATCCAGGTAAGCAACCCTGTCTTTACATACTACATTTAAAATATCCTGATCTGAGAACCGGTAAATGCCCGTATCCGCCAATTCTAACAGCCGTTCCACCGTAACCGTTTTACACAGCTCTTTCACATTCAGCACAAGCACTCCGGCCTGAAAATAGGCAAAAGGATTGTCAATGCCAAGCGTATCCTTGCAGTAACTGCGCATATCCGAATCCTTTCGGCTGCACTGCCCCGCAAAATCCGGATCCTGGACAGCCGCAATCAGATGGCTGCCCAGCTTAGTATCATAAAGCTGCGCGGCATCTTCACAAATAATCATATCGCAGTCCAAATACACCACTTTCGGATAATCCTTTAAAACATCCAGAATCAAAAACCGGTAAAACGTTTCTGTTGTAATATGCTCTTTCGCGCGCAGTATATATCCAGACACTTTCTGACTGACATCCACAAATATAATCTTAAAACATTGATCGGCAAGCCGTTTTTGAAACATCTCTTGACTTTGCATACAAATATCCGTATGGAAAATATAGATTTCATAAACACGGTCTTTGGCACGGTGATCTGCGATAGACTGCACGCAGGTATACAGAATCGGCACATACTTCTCATTTGCAGCCAGCACAATCGGAACCGCTGACTCATGGACGCGCATCCCGGCTTCACACGCAGGCGGCACATGACGGATCAATGCGATCTGCGTCTCACACAAACGATACCTGCCCTGCCGCTTCTGATACAGATAATAAATGCCCGCCATCCGCTCTCCCAGATGCCCCGTCGTACGCAGTCCTTCCCTCGAATATTCCTGCATATGCGCCCTTTTTTCAAACTCGGCCAGAACATCATATAAGATCGTACAATACTCCGTAAACAGCTCTTTTTTCATCAGAAACATATTGCAGGGATAAAACACAGTTCCTGCAAAATAGTCCTGTGCCGCGCTGCTTAGCATCGGATACTTTTCCTTAATAACCGCAAGCAGGATATCCACATCTTCAATATGCAGCTGTGGCGCCTTCTTATAATGGTCGTACACGGACCTTGCATTGATCGTCTTTACCGGTATCCCTTTTGCAATGATAAAATCATAGCTTTCTATCCATGCACGCATCTTGGACTCTTCCAGGTTCAGTTCGTTTACTGCCTGTTCATGCAGATAATCATATTCCACAGTTCCCCAGGCCGATTGCTCCAGCTGCTTTTTGCTAAAAGAAAAATATCTCCTGTAATGGCAGAATCCATAGTAATCCGCCTCCATATTTTTCCATGCCCAATACTGCGTCGTCAGCTCGCAGTACGATGGATTCAGACTGGAAATATTGTCTCCCGTATTATCCTGGTAAAACCCCTGCGGCACTTCCTGCGTCTGAAAATCACTGCCCGCAATGACATGGTAAAATAACGGATGTTCCAACCGCATTGCTTTTTGATTGGGAGAATACGTTACAAATATTTTAATATCACTCATCCTGCATATATCGCTCCTTTATTATTACACTTTTATATATCGTTTTTATATATACTGATTCTATACATATTGATTGTGTACATATCTCTCTTAATACATATCGCTTTTTTTCTAACAGTTTGCACAAACTTCACGATCTTCCTTTCCGCATAAAATCACAAAGCCTGCACCAGCAGCGCTTAAAAAAACGCCGCAGTAATATCCTTGGACTGTCAAACTGCATGTACAGCTTCTGATAATCCGCTTCCAGCTGTTCATATGCCTGCCTTTGCTGCTCATATGCCTGCCTTTGCTGTTCATATATTTGCCGCAGCTGCTTTTCCCGGCACAACTGCTCCTTATCCCTCAGCCTGCATACTTGTGCTCCTGCCAGCTGCGCAAGCAGCAGATCCAGCCATGCTGTGTGCGAAGACGGCGAAAGGTACAAAACCATGCAAATCCGGTCCTTTTTGATTCTTGCATAAAACTGCTCCGCCCGTTTCTCATAATTTCCCCAATTCGCTTCCCTGGCATCCGGCAGATAAAAAACCGGCACCCCATACTCGTTTGCCTGTCCTTTTAATAATTCCTGCCGTCTTTCCTCATCCGTGTACAAATATACTTCATACCCAAGACGGCGCAGATCACGAATGCACTGACTGACCGGCCCATGGATCAGATCTTCCGCATTCAGATACCTGTCATAAATCGCTGCGGACATTCCCTGCTTTAGCAAAATTCTTCCATATATATCCTCTTCCTGCTCAAAATATACCCTCGCAACCGCCGCGGCTATTTGATCCGACTGAAAATGCCTGCACAAAATCTGAAATCCATACCGCCTTTGTTCCGGCAGCAGCTTCTGATGCCAGCAGTCCACACAGTCCCAGACAATCTGCCTGCCAAACTGCTTCGCACACTCTTTTTCATCCGCTCCATCCTCTCCCATCTGTATGAAAAACTGTAAAACAAGCTCCGATGCTGCCGCTCCCGTACAGCGTTTTTCAAACTGTTCCATGCTCAGCAGGTCGCCGCCCGTAACGCCGATGCCCAGATAATAATGATAGAACGCATGCGGCATGCCATAATAGCTGTGCGCAAAATACAGCAGCAAAAAAGCACAGTACCGGTCTTCGGACGCTGACAGCCTTTGTTTTTTTATATAAGGCAGCGCCTGCCTGATCACTGTACTTCTCCAGATTTTATTTGTGATGTTAAAATCAAAACGCCCTTTCACAAAACACACCTGATGCAGATTCCCTTCCACACGTTGCTCCAAAGGTTTTAAAAAATCCGTTACCCAGGCAAGCATTTGAGCGGAAACATCTTTCGCCGCATGAAGAATTGTTCCAAAATGAAGGACATCCACACGCTGCTCCATGATAACGTGCAATAATTTTTCACAGGCATCCGGCTCTAACGCATCATCACTGTCCACAAACATAACAAACTCTCCGCAGGCAGTTTGCATGCCCTTAAGCCTTGCGCAGAGCGTGCCGGCGTTTTGACGAAAATGATATGGCCTGACGCGGGTGTCCATGCCCGCATATGCATCCAATATTTTTCCGGAATTGTCTGTGGAGGCGTCATCTATGCAGATGATTTCTATATTTTTAAACGTCTGGCATAGTAGGCTGTCCAGACATCTTTTCAGGTAGTTTTCTACGTTGTATATAGGGACAATCACAGATATTTGTGTAAAATTTGTTTTTTTCATCATAAATTAATTTATAGCTTTTGAAATTCAAACACCATGTAATCACTCAGTTCTTTTTCTTCCAGCTCTGCTTTCCAACATTGATCCATTGCTTTTGTAATAAAAGGATATTGTTTCCGGCCTCCTGGTTTTTTCTCCATCAGCCAATACAGCAAGTTGCCCAAACCATATCTTTGATAATAGTTACATTGATAATTTGTAATCCCGCAGCTGCGTGCCAACTCCTCAAAACTTTTCTTGTGAAAAATCCATGGATGCTGTGTAGTGAATAAAAACGATTCATACTCCTCACCTAACAGCTCCCGCATAACGGGCGCATCTGTCGGCGTCCCGATATAGGCACAACCCCCCCCCGGTTTGAGCAAGTCGAAAATTTCCTGTAAAAACTGTCTCGGAACATCTACATGTTCTATTACATCAAAACTTACAATCACATCTATGTTGTTCCTATACAAATTCAGCATATCCGCGGCATATGAAAATACCTCAAGCCCCTTCTTTTTCATTTCGCTGTGAAAAGCCGCGCAAGGCTCGACCGCAAGAACCTTTTTTGCAACCGTATGGATGTAATCCGCAAAGCTGCCGCCGCCGCATCCCAGATCAGCAACCACTTTGTCCCGAAAAATCTTCGTACCTGTATAAATAAATTTATCCAGGCACTCTGCATCATGATTTTTATAAAAAGTATGGATCTTAGAAGACCCTTCCAGATGCATCCGATACGCACCACTCGCATAATAAGCATCATAATCTTTATCCGCATGGTCATGCCAGATCGTACGGCACTTTTGGCATTGATACATCTGATATTTGGATTTTGTAACATTCCCTGCTTTTCCATCCCGTATAACTCCCTCGTAAATAACACGGATATCTCCGCATCCGCAGATACTGCATTCCATAAATAACCTCCACTCCTCCCTAAAACTATGCCGAAACAAGCATTCAATCAAACAAGGAATCTGTAAAATTTTTCTGTATCGCAATACTTACATGGTCACCTATCGGAAATGGGACAATCGAATCAGCTTCTTCATTCAAAAATTCTTTTACCGCCTCACGAATACCCCGATACCCCGACGGAAAATAGTCATGAACCGTTATAATCCCGCCTTGTACCATCAATGGATAAAAAAATCGCAATCCTTCCAAGGTAGGTTTATACAAATCCAAATCTAAATTAACGTAGCAGAACCTTTCGGAAATTCCTTTCGCTGTTTCTGGAAAATATCCTTTCTTTATCATACAATTTTGCGGATATGGCATCCGATCAAGTACAAACGATTCAGAAGTTGTATTTAAATGCCCTGTCCTTGCATCCGAAAACCCATTTTTTTGCTCTAAATCAATATCTCTTTGGTCAAACCCTTCAAACGTATCAAATAAATACAATTTCCTGTCCGGAAAGCTTTTATTAATAACAGCAGCATATTCACCTTGAAAAACGCCTGCCTCTGCTGTACAGCCTGAAAGCTTATACCTATTCGCAAGCGTCGCAAAATCCTCACAAAATCGTTTTCTAGGCTCTACATTCATTTCTACATACCGTGTGTTTATTTTGTATTCCGATATTCCCATGTCCAGCAGCTGCCGCTTTATCGTATACATTGCTGAATAGGAAACTATAATAATTTCATCCCAAAATAACTTTTTGATATCCAAAGGCTTGATAATAGGGATACCGCCCATATCCCCACCCACCTTACCTTTATCATTGTCAGCAAACGCGACAATTTCATATTTTTTCCTGATTTCTTCATATATCATATTTGCCGATGCCGTTGCTCCAAAAACGATAGCTTTCCATGCAGATACGTTATACCCCCCCACGCAGCGTCCCTCCATCCACATCGTTTTCTTCTGTATTATTTTCTCTGCTTTCCAATTGTATCACCATTCCTTCATAATCGTTTTTCGTTCCATAACGTCACGCTTTGCAATTGTCTCATCTGTATAAAACGAATCTCCTTTTCTATGAGTCGTCGATATTTCCTCAAAGACCGCCCCGTTTCGTGAAGTAAACGAATGTACTTTTCCTCTTGCAACCGTAACGATATCTCCTGCTTCCATATGCCGGATGTTTCCATCTATTTCACAATCCAGATCTCCAAACAATACCTGAAAGCTTTCTTCCTTCACCTTATGATAATGCCCCGGATGATTCTGGCCAGGCAGTACTACAATCAATTTTTTACAATACTCACGGTTAATCACATTTATAATCGTAGCTCCGGTCTGTCTGAAATTTTTCATTCCATAATGATGCGACAGCTCAATTTCATAATCACTGCCTAACGCAATGCCCGCTTCATAAATCAGTCCCTTAATATCATGGATGATGCTTCTTGTCACATGAATATCCGTTACCGCACGCTGTTCACAGATCGGTGCGTCCGCAGCATAGTCCTTCTGCGCCACAAGTCCGTCTATAAATTCTCCGCTGCTCATCTGCCCTTTGTCTTTGAAATACGGCATCGCAAAATACACCTGTTTTCTCTGCATGACGCTTCCCTTTGCAATCGCTTCTTTTGCATATACACCCCGCATCAGGGAATGCAAAGACTCTATTTCACTCTGGCTGATATATTTTTCTTTCTCTTTTTTCAATCCGCAGATTTCTTTCGCACGCAAGATCGCCTGCACCCATGCCTGCGCCTGCTTGGGATTCATAGAATAGCCGTTAAGCTTGATCATATCTGTTTCCATTCCGACATGGCGCTCAAAGATCCGGACACCCTTTGCAGCCGCAAGCATCGCTACCGTGCTGTCACCCGGATCTTCATGTCCTGAATATCCAATCGGAACTCCACGATACCTTTTTTTCATCCGATCAATAAAATCCAGCTGTATCCTTTCTTCCGGCGCAGGATATTCGGCTACGCAGTGCATCAGCGCAAACTCGCATCCCCTGTGCGTAAGGAAATTATAAATTTTATCAATATCTGATATGCTTTTTCCTCCGGTGGAAACGATCAAAGGCTTGCGCGTCTTTGCAGCTTCCTCCATCAAAGGCCAGTCCAAAGCGCTGCAGCTTGCAATCTTGATGGCAGAAAGCCCCTGGCGCACGCACCATTCCACTCCTGTTTCATCAAACGGCGTACTGACCGCAAGCATCCCTTCTTCACGGATAGACTCAGCTAAAATATCAAAATCTTCTTTCCGAAGTCTTGTGCTTTCAAAACGTGAAATATGTTTGAGATCAGCATTGCCTTTATACGAAGCATGTATAAAAGAATCCAAATCCCGGTACTGCAGCTTGACAGCCCCTTTGATATTGCATCGTCTGCATATTTTCGCCATCTCTTTAATAATTGCCGTGCCGTGCTCCACACTGCCCTGATGGCTGTTCGCCATCTCGAATATAAATAATCCTTCAAATATGCTGTTCATATGTTCCTCCCATTTGCAGCTGCACCCGTCTGAAATCTTCTTCCGTATCAATATCAAAGTTATCTTCCATCTTATAACCGATGATCTTTTTTCCGGACATCGAATGCCCTTTGGTAATTACCTCTGTCCGTATCACATCTATGCAGGCATTCTGATAATAAAGCTGCGGAAGCGCCTGTCTTGGCATATTATAAGCTTCCTGGATATCGCAAAGTACCGGTGAGATGGTTCCATCACTATGCGCCCTCCACATTTTATAAGCCGTTTCCTTTGCCGGGGCAATGCAGCGGACAGAATCTGCCTTCTTTTCCGCAAGCAGCTGAATCATGCGGTCAATATCCTGTACCTTTCTGATTGGATAGGTCGGCCTTAAATGTACAACCGCATCAGGAATATAACCCTCCGTCTGCTCCAGCTCCGTTAAAACATGCCGAAATACATCTATATCCAAAGAATCATCCTGCGCATAGATTTCCGGCCGCAGAAACGGAACCTCGGCCCCATACTGTCTGGCAATCCGCGCATATTTTTCACTGTCAGTGCTTACAATCACCCTTTGAATGAGTGAAGACTGCAGCGCATGCCTGATCGAATAAGCGATCAGAGGCAAATGATTCATCCTGCGAATATTTTTGTCTTTCACCGACTTTGAACCGCTTCGGGCTGGTATTACCGCCAAGACTTCCATCGTTTCCTTCCGTCCCCTTCCTCTTCTCATTTATAGTCTGCCAGACAGGCATCCATATCAACTCTCGGAAATACTTCTAACTCCCCTCCACGCGTAGCGTTAAAGATTTTAACGCCTAACAGGTCACAGGCATATTTGATCCCCCGAAAGGAATCCGTCACATATTTCATGGAGCTTTCAAGATCCGTAATATTTTGATAGACTTTCTGCTGCTGTTCTTCATTTTCATAATAATCATTACTAAAATGAAGCGGTTTACTCGTATCCAATACTTTTCTGCCGTTTTCATCTGTCCGGATCGGACAGGTATGGTCGCATCCAAGCAGGTATATTTCCTTAAATCCCATATATACCGCAACATTGATCAGTTTTCCTGTTATCGTGCCGTAAAAATGAACTCCTTTTTGAATATCCTGATTAAAAAAAGCAGGCGTCCGTTCCGCCTGGATAAACGGATAATAAATGGCGTCACGTATCAAAATTCCATTTTTAATATATGCCTGCGCGCATACAAGCTTTGGAAACCCATAAAGACGGTTGATATCGTCCTGTTTTACCTTAAGATAATCCAGATCCGATACGCCCCATACATCCGGCCGCCAGTCTGTTTGATCAAAGATGGTATAAATCCCTTTCGAAGCCAGGCAAAAAATATGATTTCGTTTCAGCATGTCCAAATCCGCTGCCTGCAAAGACGGGCCATTTCCAATCACAAAGCATGTTTCTCCGACATGCGTATTTTGCAATGCCAGCAGACGTCCGCGGTTGCCTGGCATGACGCTTTCTATCTGAGACAGCTGTAAATCAGAAATCATGCTGTCATAGTAAAATTTCATCAGCCATGCTTCCTGCCTTGCCGCTTCATGATGCTGTTCCCGCTGCCTGTTTCTTTCAGACAGCTGATTTCCGATATGCGCATAGACCCCATCGCTTAGGCACTGGATTCTGTTTGCGAGATCTGCTGCTGTAGTATCTATATGTTTAATAATTTGCTGATCCTGCATGGCTATATGTGTATATAATTCATCACTCAGATTCGATATTTTTCTTTCAAAAATTTCTATCTGTTCATATATTTGTTGTAGAAAATTTTTATATTGTTCTTTCTGATTTTCATCCTCCAGCGCCTGAATTTTTTCATTCATTTTTGAAAGTCTGTAGTGAATTTCTTTTAGGTTCTGTTCTATCTCTGCCTTTTTCATTCCCATAATTTATACCCGCATTTTATCTTATTTTACTTTGATTTTATCTTCGTCCATCTGCAATTCATTCAATTTTTATTCAAACTTTTCTTCCTTTAAAAAAATATCCAGTTCTTCCGGTGTTCCTAAAACGTGTACCTTTTCAGGCGGAACATTTGATATATAGATCTCACCGCCTTTTTTCAGCAGATAATTATACAATGGCGCCACATACTTTTCTCCATTTACCATATTTTCATCTTTGTGATAATACTCTTCATATAATTTTTCATACAGTCCGCAAGTTTTAAAATAATATGCTCCCAGCGTACAATGCTCTGAAATCCTCTTCTTTTCTTTTATTTCCACTGCCTTCCCTGCAAGATCAGTTTTTACAAAGCTCCAATGATCTCCTTTAGCCTGAAAACATGGGATAAAACCGTCTCCTTTTATTTGAGTGCCATTCATTTCTCCTGCTTCTACATACGTATCAATATTGTATATCAGCAGCCCATGTTCTTTGTTCCAGTACTTTTTTGCCAGCAGCGCGGTAGATGCCTGTCCATCCGTCAAATAATTAATGATAAGCGTCTCATAATTTTTGATTTTCAGCTTCTGGCAGCTGATATCTATAAACCGCTTTACATCCTCTGTTTTATCCTGCATAGCAATAAATATGTACTTTGCGGCTGACCTTGCAAAACCCTGCAGACTCATCATGGACCATTCAAACAATGTCCTGCCTTTTGCCCGAATCATATACTTCGGCACATCATATCCGGCTTCCCGAAATCTGGAACCTAACCCGCCCATAGTAATAACAATTTCGATCTTATTCATCTGTTTTTTCTCCTGTATGATCTTCACATTCCGACTGTGCACACAATGCAGATAGTTCTTCTACCGAATACTTTAAAAATTCATCCGGCCTTACTGTTCTGTCATCTATATAAAATCCCTTATGCCCAGGCCATGGTTTGCCATAAATAATTTCATCATATGGAATATCCCACTTATCCAGCCATTCCATTAATATCCTCGCTGTATGTTTGTTAATAAGGCCAATGTTTCCACCATACGAATTCATATTGCGAGAGGTAAATAATACAATCCTTGCTCCCTGTTTTTTATACTCGCGCAGCCTTTCAACAATCTTCTGATACGGTATCAGATCTTCATATTTTTCCTGTTTCTTTTTTATTGGGCAAAGCGTACCATCAATATCAATGATAAATGAATAATCACATAACATCTTTTTCAATCTCCCTTAATATTTGAACCGCGTTCAGAATAAAACCAAGCACTTTAAGCGGATAATCTATATGCAGCGGCAGCATAGACAAAAATAATGATACTTCATAGATACGGACTGTTAAATAATCGTATCCATTTTGTTCCAATTTCATTTTGAAAATATCTATATACTTTGAATTTTCAAAATCTATATGTAATTCGCACTGAAACTCTTCATTTATTTTTATATCAAACAATCCATGATTAAAAAAATCATACCGCCCGCATATGGAATGACTGAGCTTTGCTATATCATAATATGGATTTGTCCAAAGCTCTTCTTCTGACAATGCACCTTTTGGATCAATAAATTTTAGAGTTTTTGTTGTCTTATTGTATAATGTATTCGCAAAACATGGGTCACCATGGCCGATGACGCTGATATGCTCATACTGGATCCTCTTTTCAACCAGTTCTTTTAATTTAAAATATTTTATCAAAATAGCATCTAAGCTGTGTTCAGAATCATTTACTTTTAACAATGCGTCAATTTTATGAAACTGTTCAAACTGTTTTAATTCCTCAACCCTTTTTATAACTTTATTCCTATACAAATCATCTGCAATTGTTGTATATTCCTCGAAAGAAACAATTTTTTCATGTCTTAAATGAAAAAAATAAAAATACTTATGAAGTAAATCTTCAAATTCCTGTTCATCCACAGAACCATGAACCCATTTCACCGCCAAATCCGTCATATGAAGTCTTTCCATCATATAACTTGCTTTTTCTTCATCTTCTTTATAATCGAACGGCATTACAAACCACATTTTCATATCTGCAGGCAGCAACTGATAGTATGTGTATTCGCTCTTAATTTTCATTTTATTTGCAGAACTTTTCATCAGTGTATACTCATCTCCAGACAAAGAATTAAAATACCTGGAATCAAAATTACCAGTAATGCACTGTATGAAATGATTCACAATGCCAATGTCAACAAATCCATCCGTTTCCATATATTTTTCTATACTTTTTGCTGTTTCCAATGTCGTTAATCCGCTGCATACCTGGGTAAGAAAATGTTTATATGTATCCACATCCGGAAACATCACGGCAGCTATTTTTTTATCACAGAAAACCTTATACTCATTTTCAATATATTTTAGTTTTTCATATGATAATTTCACCGTTTTTTTATCTGTTATCATATAATTTGAAAAACAATGCAAAACCCTTATATCTGTCCACGCTTCTATATCTGATTTGTTCATTAAGTCATGAAATTCATAATGATAGCGAATCAGTTTCCATTCCGCATCCGGGTATAATTCACAAACCGCATCATAATAATATTGTTCCAGTCTTTTCTTCTTCACAACAACGTCAGCAAAACCTTTGTCGCCAATAACATCTTTGATTACTTCGCTCTTTACATTCGTATCATCAAAAATCACTAATATGTGCATGTTTTCTCTCCTTCACAATTTTCCTGACATATAATATCAAATAAAACACAATCATAAGAACAACACTAACAAAAACAAATCTCTGTGAATAAATAGAATGTGATATTCCCAGTGCTGCGTTCAAATAATCAGTAATCATCCGCATGGATACATCTTCCTGCAGTATATCTTTTATATAGACCATACCTCCAATTTCAACGCCCCACGCCACAACAGAAATACAGTATAAAAATAAACATCTTCCCTTAATTAATTCTGATATTTCAGCATAAATAACATGGCACCTGTTTAATAGCTTCAAAAATGAATTTCTCCTGACGGATGCTTGATTTCTGATAAAATAGTCATTCCAATAAGAATAAAGTCCAGGAAACATATAATAGCAAATTATGAAAAGCATAAGAAATATCAGCAACAAATAAAAAAGCAAAGGAGCCTTTTCATGTTCTGTTAATATTATAAAAAACGTGATTGTCACAAGCGCAAGTGTATCAATGAAACGATCTAACAAAATAATGATAAATGCCTTTAAATAATTCTGTATCCGATATCCGTAGCAATATGCCCGAAAGATATCTCCGGCTTTCAGTGGAATGATCATACTGACCGGAACTGTCTTGCAGTATTGCCTGACATGCTCCTGCAGCGATATATTCGTTCCGTAAAGAACGCCATAAAGTCTGATACCTTTCAATATATTCACCAAAATGCCCGTTACGATTAACGTGATAGCTACCCACGCATTTTTAACAAACAGCAAGTTTTTGTTATCCGCAATGACTGCAGCAAAAATGAATGCCGCAAGCAAAATGATGATACTGTTCATGAATAAATACACACGTTCTTGTCTCATTTTTTATCCTTTACTGTTTTGTTGTCCACATAACCTTTGCTGTATACTGTTTTATGATTTTCTCACGATGTTCCGCCTGAACAAATCTCTTTTTATGAAAAGTATAACTGATCAGCATTTTCAAAACCGTAACCGCCTGATTTACCATTTTAACGTTGGAAATCTGATCGTCTTCCCGCCACAAAATCGGAAAATATCTGATTTTATGCTTATAATAAGACGATCCCAATATCATACAATAATTAAACATTAAATCATCCTTATATTTTATATAGAACTCATCTTCCAGTATTTTAGTACCATACATATTCAATCCCGATCCTAAATCATAGATTTTTTGCCGTACTCCAATGGAAAACAATATATCATATACATGATTGCCAAATGTCCGAAAAAAGGAATAACCCTGCAGCTTAGATCCTTTCATAAATCTTGCTCCGAGAAAGCAGTCATATTTCCTGTATACCCCATTTTTTAAATAAGGCAGGATATTGGATATATCTCCCTGGTCATCACCATGGAGCACAATCACATAGTCAAAATTATTTTTTACCGCGTACTTAAATGCTACTTTATGCGAACCACCTAACCCGTAATTATCATCATTGCGAAATAAGCTTACCGGGATATTTAATTGATGTTCAGACAAATATTGTATAGCAGTATTTTCACTTCGATCTGTACTTCTGTTATTGACAATGATTGCTTCGGATATAAATCTGCAGATTTCATCATTTAACTGTCCAAGTACCCTGACAATCTGTTTTTCACAGTTGTACATGGGAATAAATAAGAGTATCTTCTTCATTTTCTCTCCCTTCTGCTTTGAAATGTTTTTTATCTAGATATCTGATCACCATGATATTTCCATAAAAGCTTCCGAATAAGTAAATTGGATAAAAGTACATGAATTCAATGCCAGGCATTGTTAAAATAACAGTTGCTATATGCATCCCTATACCAATCAGAAAAACAGACTCATCCCATTTTCGTTTTCTAATATTTCTCCATATTCCCATAAGCACAAAACTAATCGGTAAAAAAAATCCTGTACATATTTGCCTTACAAACAAATGGCAATTTTTCAGGGAAAGAACATTTAATGTATGTTCTCTAAGCTTTGCATTTTTTACATGAAATCCGTTAAAATACTTTACATAGACAAATGGTTCCTGATTATCATCCGATAATGCTTTTTCCGTATTATTGCACAAAATCAAAGAAGTTTGTTTCATTGTTCTGATAAACGTTGTTTTTCGCTCTTTCAAAAACACATCAGGATACTTCTTAATTAACTGCACATACGCTTTTATAAAATTTGATGACACAGCAGGCTGTTTGTTCCGAAACAACTCCACATAATGATTGAAAAAAATACCCATACCCGTTTCTGCATTATTCAACAATACATCTATATCTATTGTTTCATTAACATAACTTAGTAATTGACTCTCCTCTCCCACCGTTTCATATTCCCTCATAATAAGCTCTTTCATCGGATCAAGAACCGCTGTCACTAAATTATAATCTCCATTCATGCTGGAAAATAAATGATTTTGATATTTTATAATCATTCCACTAAAAACTGCTATCATCGTCATCAGCCATATTTGTTTTCTTTTGATCTGTCTACTGAACATTATACCGCCGATTACAATCAGCCATATCACACCTTCCGAGCGTAAAGAACAAATGAGGACTGCACTCACAAATATTTTATATGCATTGCGTTCTTTATCTATAAAAACCGAAACATAAAATAAAATTAACAGCCAACCGTATATACTGCATCTTAAAGGATAAAAATTATACAGCAAAACATTACCTGTACTAAAGGATATTAAAGTCGCCCAAATAAATTTATTATGATTCAAGTCATCAGATAATACCCTTAACATATACATAAGTATATATAATATCACTGCCTGAAATAATAGAAATACACCTATTGGCGATGGAAACAGCATAAATGAAGCAATATAAAAGCATACTGTAATCCAGTGCTGCGCGGATACCATATTGTATCCAGTAATATTGGAGAGCATCCATAATTCATCACCACACCAATTTCCTGGATAAATGCAGCGAAACACAATTGTATTTATAACCAAATAAACAATTAATACAGAAAAGATCTCTTTGCCATTTTTATGTATCAATACCCTTTTCATTTCTTTTATAAAAGAAACACAAAAAAAGAACAATGCTGTTTTTACCCCCCCCACACAACATAATTGACATCACCATCCAGCATAATATTTTCTGTAAAAAAGGTATACATAAGCATAATTGCTGCAACCAGATATTCTGCCCGACTTTTTCTATATTTCACCATTTTGCAATCCTCCATCCGGAAATTAACAATATCAAAGCAGCTATTTCAAAATTTGGACTTATGTAATCTAAACAAACCCATATTCTTTTCTCTTATCTCAGCATAACATTGACACAATAAATATACTGCTACCATTACAGTTCCACCCAATATTCTGAAAGATAAGTTATAAAAGACAAGTGATTGATTATTCGCAACAACAAACCAACCAAATGGAATGATACCTACGATTACCAGCATACTATATGTATATAGTTTTTCCTTATCTTTTCTGACTGCCCAAAAAAGTACTGCTATTAACATCAGTACAGCCATCATAAGTTTAAAATTTATAAAATAACTTGTTAAAAGTAATCCTTTATTTAATCCAATCGCAGCAAATATTCTGTCTATTTTGCTTTCCGGCAGCCACTCCAAGATCTTCCCATCGACCATTCTCAACATTTCCGTCACTGCGTTGAGGTATATATTTTCATGTAAAACAATGGAACTTAATCCCCATTGAACCATCCAAACAGAAACATATCCTGTTAACCAATAAACTCCCGTTCTTATTAGAAAACTGCATTTTTGTTTCAGACTTACACGGTCTTTCGATAATATCAACATAAAAACTACATTGTATAAATACGTCATAATTGGGGCACTCATCAGATCCAAGAAACAGGTGGCTCCTCCTAAAACAAACAAAAATAATCCTTTGTCAAATGTAGCTGTATCTTTCTTTTTTATATAATATATAAGTGCACTTAATGTTACTGCAACCACAGACCATGAATTTACTGTCAGAAAAGCTGAAAGAATGTCAATTGCAAAAAGCGAAATAAAAAAAGCCACACTCAAGCATTTATCATATTTGTATGTCATTCTCATGATCTCAAACGACATCCCAAATAGCATTATCATAACTATTAATCTGATTTGGGAATAATCAAAAAAAATAAACAATATTTTAAGTGGAACAGTAATTCCCATCCAGTGTCTGACAACATGTATAACTCTGCCATTTTGTCCATTTTTCACTAAATTGCACAACCAACTTACTGCATCTGTATCTCCGGAAAATGAATATTCAATATTATCTACTGCTGCAATCAGTTTGTCCTTTTGCCCAACTGATGACCAGCATACTGATAATATCTCCGCATCTGTAGCATTATCATAAGGTATCTGAGAATATATATTTCTGGGTGAAATCCCTTCTTCCTGCATTTTTCCAGCTGATCGGGCTATATTTTGCCTGATAGGATTCGCAGGAAGACAACACGAAAAAATCTTCAGACTTATCATACAAATTATCATAATAAAATATGCAATCATATATCTTGACAGCAAACGTTTTTTCATAACACTTTTTTCCATAATTTTTGTCCTTTAAAAATTCTCACATCATTTTTATTCAATAACAATTCAAATCACTTATTTATGTTTATTAAATGAATATAGTTAATTACATATTTTAAAATGTTAGTTCTTAACAACAATAAGAAGAATGCCAGGCAAAAAAGGCCAATAAGATACAGTGAACAATCTATGAAAAAATTGCTCTTACTATGTATTCTCATAAAAAAACCTATAAAAAAAACCTGATTTAAATACATATCTATAGAAACCTTTCCCAACACCTTAATAAACCTTTTAGCGCAATATTTCCGCCAAATATTCCATCCATTGTACTCAAATATTATTAATACCGGAAACAAAAAAAGAACCAATAAATTAAAGCTGTTTTTTTCTGCAAATATAATATTAATAAGAATCATTATAATAGCTATTATTTCAATGCATGTACCCCCCCCCACACAAATTTTGACCTTTTGAGATATTAATTTTTTATTTGTATGAAACAGAATGCAGCCTATCGACATTCCGCCAACAGCACGACTGATTGCTGATGTACTTATCCTCTCCCATTGCAAATGATAATCTAATCCATTTCCCTGATATGCATACCAGGAATATATTAGAAAAATTAATAAAGGTCCAAGAAATTCTATAAAAATTTTCTCGTCTCTTTTTATCAGCCAATACAAAAAATAGCTTACTATCAGTAGTGCTGAGATATACCATGTTACGCCATTCCATATTTCCCAGTGAACGCCTGTGCAATTCAAAAATAAATATTCCCAAATATGATTATATATTTCCTGAATGGCTCTCACTGGTCCCCAATTAAATTGCAGTATAGAATTAACGATTAAAATACAATATGAAATCACTAAAGACGGTGCAAATCTTTTTATTCTTTCATATACATATTTTACTGCCGTATCATTACTTCTTTCAGCATGATTCATCATCATAAATCCAGATAATATAAAGAAAAATTCCACTCCCAGATATCCGCAAGCAAAAATACGATTTGTTCCTCCAGAATATGCCGTTTCAAAATGCAGCAAGCAAACTATACACGTAAATACAAAACGCCAAATTTCTATTCCGAAACTCATATAAATACCTCCAATCAAAACACCCCTATGGACCTTTCCTTGTTCTCAATGAAGTCATATAAGCCATAGCAAAATTTATCATCGTCATACATTGATACCTGTATTCAATCCAATAATGAACAAACGTATGAATATGCATAATCATATAATAAACATAAGGCATCAAACCCATCATTATAAATAACACTGAAATGTACAGCTGTGAAACAGGCTTGTGTTTTTTTATAAACACGACTGCCAATCCAATGATCAGCAATAACACAAATAGTACATATCCTGTAAATCCCACTTCATTTTTTATCCAGTGAAATAACTGAACCGGAAACATTTTATTAAAATTAAGTTCCAGTGCACTTTTTATGTAACCCAGCTTACTATCCGGACCCCAGGAAACCGTTCCTCCTCCGACATTTTTCATTTCTGATAATGCATTCGCAAACACATTCTGTTTAAGCACTATGCTTGCAAATACCCATTTTGCTCCCCAAAAGTTAATATAACCTACTAGCCATCCGCATGCTGTTTTGAACAACTGCAGCACTCCAGAATAAAAATTGTAAATTGTTTGATTTTGATATAACATCGTGATCACAACTGTTGTAACCAAGCCATACGATACAAAAGGCGTCAAAAACAAATCAAAATATGCAGTCAAACATCCTACGGCAAACAAATCAGTAAATCCATCCACGTGGTGTTCGTTTTTACTGAGCATATAATATATGAACCATAAAGAAACATAAAAAACATTTGCTACATTTATAGAAAGCGCTATTGTCACTGGAAAAAACAGAATGATTGTAAATTCAAAAACATAAGCAAATTGTTTTCCAACTTTCTCAGACAATGCAACCCCAACGAGAAATAATACTGCCAGAAATATCACGCTGCTCAGTGCACGTATTTGTGAAAGATTAAAAAAATACAGTAATATTCTAAGAATCCCTGCGGCACCAAACCATTGTCTCCCATACATAACCGTATCACTGTCACCCTCATCCACTATCTGGTTGCCCAACTGCTCAACCGGGTCAGTTCCCCTGCTGCCAAAAAAATCTCCCGCCACATATTTCAATGCTTTTTGAGGCTGAACCGTATACGCTACATTCAAATAAATAGCATCCGTATAATTATCCAACTGTTGTCTTAAATACATATCATCGGTTAAATACGATACCTGCGGATATATCCCTTCTTCTTTCATCATGTCATATGACTCCGTAATATGCTCCCTAATCCTGTTTTCCGGCAGCGAAAATCCTATGAACTTTATTCCTATCGCACAGCAAAACATAATCACCCATATTTTTATGCATCTTTTCATATGATTCATTTTATTTTTAACAGCCTTCCTCATTCTTCCTTACACACCACATCCGCAATTCTCCCACACGCAAATCCATCTCCATAAGGATTCGATGCCCGGCTCATTTTTTCATACAAACATCTGTCATTTAACAGCAATTTGAAATTATCATAAATACTGCCCTCCTGCGTCCCAACCAATTTGAGCGTTCCAGCGGCTATCCCTTCCGGCCTCTCTGTCGTATTCCTCATAACAAGCACTGGTTTTCCAAGCGAAGGCGCCTCCTCCTGAATGCCTCCGCTGTCTGTCAGAATCAAATACGCGTTTGCCAGTAAGTTATGAAAATCCACCACTTGCATTGGTTCCATAAACCGCATTCTCTCATGATCTTTAAAAACTTTCCTCGCCGCACTTCTTATTAAAGGATTTTTATGCACGGGATACACAACTTTAATGTCTTCATTTTCATCCAAAATACGCTTTATGGCACGAAACATTTGCAGCAGCGGTTCTCCTAGGTTTTCCCTTCTATGTGCGGTCAAAACAATTAACCGATATCCATTTGCCCATTTTAAAACAGGATGCTCATATCCATCCCTGACCGTCGTCTTTAGCGCATCAATCGCGGTATTGCCCGTCACAAAAATATCATTTTCTTTTTTCCCTTCCTTTAGCAAGTTATTTTTGGCCTGCTGCGTCGGTGCAAAATGATACTTTGCCAAAATACTCACCGCCTGTCGATTGAACTCTTCAGGATATGGGGAATAGATGTCATACGTGCGAAGTCCTGCCTCCACATGTCCGATTTCAATCTGCTTATAAAAACAGGCCAGTGCTGTGGCAAAGGTAGTAGAAGTATCGCCATGTACAAGTACAAGATCTGGCCTTTCCGCTTCCAGAACCTGTTCGATTTTGTTTAAAATATTGGCGGTAATATCAAACAGCGTCTGCTCATCCTGCATAACTGCCAAATCATAATCCGGCTCTACCTGAAAGATATCCAGCACCTGCTGCAGCATTTCCCGATGCTGACCCGTGACACAAACGATAACCAAAAGATTCCTTCTCTGTTTCAGCTCCTTTACCAATGGACACATTTTTATCGCTTCCGGCCTTGTTCCAAAAACCAGCATTACCTTTTTCATTTAGTCATTCTCCCACTCACAGATAAATTGTTCACAAGATCCGCACAAAATTCTATACAATCTTGCATATTGTTCTGAAATTTCCCATGATAACACCTGGCTGCTGTCATTTTGCACAAATTTCAGCATCTGCGCTACTCTGTCGTCCCAAATCCCAGCTTTATAACATTCGTATAAACGGTTAAATACGAAAAAACAATATATATTTTTTATATTTTGGATAAGTTTGTCTTCCATGTGTTTTTCCACTGCGAAATCCACTCTCTCCCGTAATGCATAACATCCATCCAATATCGTTGATGACACTTTTCCTGTAATGCTTCCATCTCGTTCCCGTACGTAATTGTATTTTGACAAATCAACATATACCAGTTTCCTTGCTGAAAAAAATGCCTGATGCGTAAAAAACTCATCCTCATGGAACCTTCCTTGCGGGTAGCGTTTCCCATCTTCAAAAATGCTTCTTTTATATAATTTGTTCCATGCAACAGACTTAAAATACCTCCAATCCAACTGACACTGCATCGCAAACGCCGCGTCACCGATTACCAACTCCCCCGTATTCGAAGTTTCTTCTTCCACATGATCTTTAAAAACATTCCGATAACTGCACTCGGCAATATCCGCATTTTCACCTTCCGCTATCTGTACTAATGCTTCCAGTGTATCTGAGTCAATCCAGTCATCGCTGTCAACAAAGAATATGAAATCTCCACACGCATGATCAATGCCGGTATTGCGCGCACTGGATAAGCCGCCGTTTTCCTTATGTATCACCTGAATCCTTGCATCCAGTTTCTGCATTTTATCGCACAATGCCCCGCTTAAATCTGTAGAACCATCATCCACCAGCAAAATCTCCAGATGCTCATATGTCTGCTTTCGTATGGATGTCACGCATTTTCCAACGTACTCCTGCACATTAAACACAGGTACAATAACCGATATTACAGATGGTTTCTTCATGGTATCATTGTATTCCTTTCAAAAAATAACATCGAACGCTAAGCCAGGCGGCTGAACAAATCCCTGTTCAAGTCTACTTTTTCCTTATCTCTGAAATCCGTCCTGACAACATCCAGCAATTTTTTAGCGCATCTGATTTTTGCCGATGTCCAGCTGTCATGCGTTTTCTTATCCTCCGTCTTTATTTCCATCTGCTGAATCTCCCTGGCAATCACTTCCGGCCAGACATTATACGGCAGCACACCATTGATCTTGAGCATATACTCACAATACTGCCTTAACCACAGCTGCCTCTCCAGTTGTTTTTCCTCTATGTCTTCCGTGCTGCGGTATACGCTGCATTCCTTTGACAAATAAATCAATATTCCTGCCTGATACAGCGCCATTGCCATTCCAAAACAGATGCGGTCGCAAAAATATGCCTGTTCCTCTCTTTTTGCAACATCATAAAATCCACCCACCATGTTAAAATAAGAACGCCGGACCGCAAACGAATAACCGCTTGGAAGATTCTGGTCATTGTACTCATAAATATCATCATAGCTGACTGTATATTTCCCAAGCAGATGCAGTTGTTCTGCCGAATATATATCATGTTCTACTTGTACGTTTCCAAATACCGTGCCAATCTTTTTGCTTATTTGAAAAATGTCCAGCAGATTTTTAAAATATCCCTTTGCGAATCTGCATGTATCTTCTATAAACACAAGATATTTTCCAAGTGCGCGGTCCGCTGCTGCATTTTTCCAGATCACATGATTTTGTGAAATATTCGCGATGTATTCATACTCTGATCCAAATTTAAGGCTACACCTATGTATGTTCTCATAGCTGCCCGTGATTAAAACCTGTGCTTTATCGCATGCAATGCTCATAAGACAGCGTTCCAGAGTATTATCATTTCCATAAAAAGAAATGATAATACTGAAAGGAATATGCTCTTCCTGCTGCACTGCAGCTCTTTGTTCCATCGTATATAAAAAGCTGTTTTTTGCTTTGCTGTCTGTGAAAGCAAACAATGTCTGCCCGTCTTTCATTCCATACCAGCCTTTGTATCCTTCCAAACGGTTCGAAGAAGATGGTTGCCTGCGGCATACATATGCATCCCACAAGTCTGTATTCTTAACATCTTCTGGCTGTTCTGCCACCAAAACCTTATATGTCCCATATGGCAGCTTTGTATATAATTCTTTTTCGAATTTTTCAGCAAAGCATACACAGATAAAGCGTTCATAACGATTCTGCGTCTGTTGTGCTGCCTGTTCCAAAGTTAACCGTATCTGACCGTATTTTTTTATCGCATGAAGAAGCTGCTTGTACTGTAAAAGATCCGAATCCTTACAAAGGACAATCCATGCCGTATCTTTTTGAAAATAATTTCTTCGAAATTCGTCCCACAGCATTTGTTTGAATCTGTTTTCCGTTATCTTTAATTCTTTATCTTTCGCCGTCAGCGATTTTGCATGCAGACGGTAAGAATATTCCGGCTGCTCGAAAGAAGTATGCCGCAATACGAACAGCTCATTAACTTTCATCCAATAATCATAATCCTCGATCCCGAATTTAAAGGCAGAATAATCTTCTGCCACATGCGCAGTGACCGCTCGGTACATAAACGCGGCACCGATATAATTATTGGCGTATGTATTCAGTTCCAGACAGCATTTTGGCAGCATCACATGCTCCGGCGGCTTTCCTTCTTCCCTGTACCACGCAAAGTCTGTCTTCGGACTGCCGTTTTCATCTATTAAACGCTGATTTCCATAGATCATTGCTGTATGCTCATATATGTTCAAATCTGATACAAATTTTTCAATAAATTCCGGGTGCATCATATTATCCGCGCTCGTCCAGGTATAATACTCTCCCTTTGCCAGCCGAAATCCGTTTGACAATGCACGCGGCAGTTTTTGATTTTCCTGATGGAGCACACGTATACGGTCATCCAGCGCAGCATATCGTTCAACAATACACGGTGTTTGATCTGTGGAACCATCATCTACAATAATCAGCTCAAAATGCTCATATGTCTGTGTTAAAACGCTCTCGATGGAACCTTCTACATAATCTTCTCCGTTATAGACAGGCAGTATCACTGACACAAGGCCTTTTTCACATGGTACGCAGACCCTTTTTAAATCTATCTGATATCCGCAATTTCTGGCTCTTTTATATCTGATAAAACGATATTCATATGCATTGAGCATATATCCATAATCAAACTCTTTTTCACATACTTGTGACTTTTGTTCTTCATTTTCTGTTAAACTTCCATAACGCAGATATTTGTATATTTTATAAAATACGGTCTTTTTTGCCTGTGTCCGAAAATTCATTGCCCGCCTGTAATATGGATCTGATAAGATTCCATCTCTTTCATTTACAAGCTCATTCACTCTGCTTTGCAGCTGTTTATTTGATTTCTTTAGTTCCTGGTACGTATCAATCAGTGTCGCCATTTATCTTTAACTCCGTATTTCTCAGGAAATTCCTGACTATTTTTTCATTGTTTTGTATAAGCCTCACACACCTGCCCCGCTTCCCCGGACATTACCATGCGCCCCTTCTCAATCCAGAGCGCATGATCACACAGTTTTTCCACCGACTGCCTCTGATGCGACACATACAAAAGCGTCGTCCCTGTTTCCAGCATCTGCATCATGCGTTCTTCACACTTTTCCTGAAACTTAAAATCTCCTACAGACAGCACCTCATCACAGATCAGGATATCCGGCCGTACCATCGTGGCCACCGAAAATCCAAGCCTTGCCGCCATACCGGAAGAATAATTTTTAATCGGCATGTCCAAAAAGTCCCACAGCTGCGCAAAGTCTATAATCTCCTCAAAATGCTCCCGCATAAATTCTTCTGAATATCCCATCAATGTTCCATTCAGCAATATATTTTCCCGTGCGGTCAGCTCACCGTCAAAACCCGCTCCAAGCTCAATCAAAGGGGCAATGCTGCCGCTGATGCTTACCGTCCCTTTATATGGCTTTAAGATGCCGCAGATCAGTTTTAATAAGGTGGATTTTCCGGAACCATTCGTTCCTATAATTCCCCATGCCTCGCCCTGCCTGACCTTTAAGCTGATATCCGACAGTGCAAAAAATTCCTGAAACATCAATTCCTTTCTGAGCAGCTTGATCACATATTCCTTTAAGTTGTTTACCTGCTGGTTTGCCATGTTGAATCGCACGGATGCGTCTTTTACTTCTACCGCAATGCTGTCCATATCATCCTCTCACTTTCCATGTGCCATGTTATATATACAAAATAAAACGATCCTGGCTTCTTAAGAAAGACCATGTTCCAAATATCACAGCTAAAACCGCAAGTCCCGTCCCATACAGGATCGTTCCTTCATCCGGAATCTTTTGGTACAGCACCAGTGTCCGAAACTGGGTGATATAATGATACATAGGATTAAACATCCGTATCGCGCTCTGCATCTTATCAGGAAGCTGTTCCATCGGGTAAAACAAAGGTGTTACATACATCCATGCTGTCGTCAGCACACTGTAAATATACTGAATATCCCGAAAAAATACGGCTGACTGTGCCAAAAACAGTCCAAGTCCAAGACAAAACAAATATAACTGCAGCAATACCAGCGGAAGCAGCAGCATGCAGGGCGAAAACTCCACTTTCGTAAATATAAATACAATGAGCATCGCTCCCATGGAGAATAAAAGATTTACGAGTGAACTTGTCACCTTTGATAAGGTAAATACATACTTCGGCACATAGACCTTTTTTAAGAGCGCACCGTTTCCTGTGATGGAAAAAATAGCCTGGTTTGTAGCTTCTGTCATAAAGGTAAACAGGGTCTGTCCAATGATCAGATAAGCCGGATAATTTGCCACATCAAACCGGAACATTTGGGAAAACACCAGATACATGACCACCATCACCATCAGCGGATTCAGCACGCTCCATAGATAGCCAAGAAAACTTCTTCTGTATTTCAGCTTAATGTCTTTGATCACAAGCTGTTTTACAAGAGAACGGTATTTGTATAAGCCACGCAGCCTTTCCACCATGATTTGCATAACAGTCTTTCTCCTTTTTTACGTAATTCCTGCATAAATAACATACAAAAGCCTGAGCAGCGGATAAGCACAGCGCATATTTTTACGAAGCAGGAAAACCGGGAACCGATTGGAATACGCATAAAAATAAGCAGATGTTTCTTTCAGCCTGCCATCCCATTGCAAAAGCTCCTGCATTCTGGCCGCGTTCATCGGATTTTTCAGATAGATCATATACTGGCTGCGAATCCGTTTCCCGATAATATGCCTGATATAATTCTTTTTTGCCTGTGACAGCTGCGTTTCATATGTTTCATAGTAACCGATGCAGTCCTTGATAACGGCGCTGTGCATCTTCCGGTTTTTAAATGCCTGCCTTGGAGCAATGCTTTGGGAACATGTGCCCGTCCGATAGACGTATACCGGATAGCTGCATGCATATACTGTATTTACAAACCGGATCGGGAAGATATTATATTCGGTATCTTCGTAAAAACAATTTTCCCGAAGCCTGATCTGATGCTCACGCAGTAAAGATGTCCGATAAGTAGCCGCATGGATCTGTATTTCTGTAAGCCGCGGCGCTGCCTGATCAAAAGAAAGCAGTTGATTTTTAGCTATTTTATATGGAACCATCCAGCTTTTTTTCTTTCGGACATCATATTTGACATATGGATGTATGACCAGGTCTGCTTTGCAGTGTGACAGCTGTCTGACCATTTTCCCAAGATTTGCGGATAACACCCAGTCGTCACCGTCGACCACTTTAAAATAAGCACCGCGTGCTTTTGTGACCGCAAGATTTATGGCAGAGCCATGCCCTCCGTTTTCTTTATCTATTACAGTCACAATATCCGGATATCTTTTCTCATACCTTTTCATTTTCTCCAGTGTCTGGTCGGTACTTCCATCATTCACCAGCAAAATTTCCATTCGATGGATATCCGCATGCTGCAGCATCGTAGGAAGACACGCATCTATATAATCCTGCGTATTATAAGACGGAACCGCTATTGTAAGCACTTTTTTCACCCGCACACCTCCATGGCCGCTGCCTGTTTGCTGTCGTCTGCACCTGCTGTTTACGTGCAGCTGTTTTGATGGTCCTCTGCATTGTTGTGTTTACACATACCAGCCGTAAATGCTGCGCATTTTTTTATTTACACGCTCTGCGGCGTATGCTTCTACCCGCTTTTTTGCGTACTTGCAGTACTGATCCGCCTGTTTTGGATGCTCCATGATTTGACGGATCGCATCTGCAAATCCCTGCACATCGCGCGCCTGCAGCACTCTTCCTTCTCTTTGATCTCTGATCAGATCACAATTGCCCCGGATTCTGCTGCATACGACCGGCACCCCTGCTGCCATCGCTTCCATTAAAGACACCGGCAGTCCTTCCTGCAAGGATGGAAACGCAAAGCAGTCTGCCATCTGCAGCAAATCCGCGACATCACTCCGATATCCTGTAAAATATACCTGCTGCCCGACACCGAGTTTTTGCGCCAGCTTCCGATAGCTTTTTTCCCGTTCTCCCAGGCCGACCAGCACATACCGGATATTTTTCTGATGCAGCAGCGCAACAGCCCGAATGATCACTTCCTGGTTTTTTCGCCTGGACAGCTGCCCGACGCTCATCACTACAAAATCCTGTTCCGAAAATCCGAACGTCTGCCGCAGGCGCCTGCGTTTTTCCATATCCCGGCAAAAATCATCCAGCCGTATGCCGATTCCCGGCACATAACGCACCTGCCCTGCACGAAACATACCGGCACGTCTGGTATCCTCTGCATTGATCGTAATCAGCAGATCCGTATATGCAGACAGCCATCTTTCAACCGGGTAAAACAGCAGCCATTTGTAAAGCGGAGCGCCATGATAAAAATGAAAGCCATGCGCCGTATAAATGACACTGCAGCCTTTTTTTCTGCTGTCTTTTGCGGCAAGCCTGGAAACTGCCCCTCCAATGGGAGACTGTGTATGAATAAGCCGATACGAATTTTTCTCGCAAAGTTTTTTTATCATATAATACGACCGTACGATATTGGGCAAATCCGCCAAGCTCCTTGGAATAGGAATATCATAGACAACAATGCCTGCATCCAGCAGCTCCCGGCGAAACGACTCCACACGTTCCCTGCTTGTAATGTTCCCAAATGTAAAATTTGCCGCAGCCTCAACCTGACAGCCGCACTCCAAAAGAATCCGGATATTATCTCTGTTGAAAAGGTCTAACATTGACGCCACAGACGCAATGAGCAGTACCTTGTTTTGATCTGTACTATTTTGGCGCTTGGTCTGATTCATGACTCATTCATAATCTCCGCCACAGATTTCATAATGCGGATATACATCGAATAGCTGTCCGCATCCTTTTTCTTTGGTAATGCAGCTGCATCCTTCTTTGACGGCTGCCACAAATCCAGCACTGTATCCGAAGGATGCGCCACACCCCAGAGCAGCTCGTCCGCAGCCGCATCCAGAGCCGAACAAATGCTGACAAATGTCTCCAGACTCATAATCCTCGTTCCCCGCTCGATATGTCCCAAAAACGACATACTGATGCCACAGCTTTTTGCAAGCTCCTCCTGCGACCAGCCTTTGACCTTACGAAGCTGACGGATCCGCATCCCTATTTTTCCATAATCCAGTTCTTTCATAACGCCTCCATTCTGCATCTGCCGTGCCGTTTCCCTTTTGATCCGGTACATTTTTACAGATGCAAAAGCTGTCTTTTTAAAAACATAACATTTTCTTATAAATTGTTATGTTTTACAAGTCTGGCATTTTGTTATGAAACCCGCATAAAATAAGGGAATACCGAAAAGTTTTGAAAATAAAGGTGCGGAAAAAAACAGTTCTTATTGACTTATGACGGCTTTTTTCCGCACTGACTGCAGTGTCGTATTTTGAAAATTTTTTTGGATATCTTATCCATCTTTTTCTTGAAAACTTTCGAATTTATTGGTAATATTTCACAATTTTTGAATTTGTATTGAAAAAATAAGAATTTTGGTTTAGAATACTAAAAGATAACAATTTATAAGAAAATGTTGTGTATAAGAATCGGAAAAGCAAACTGCATTCATCATACTGAGTAGTTCCTAACAAAAGCGCTTATCTGATTATTATGATAAGCGCTTTTCATTTTCATTCTTTAACTCGAAATTTTAACAAATTTGGATAATATAGCTTCTGGAGCTGGAACCTGTCTGAAAAAGACAAAACAAATATTCAAATAAGACTGCATGGAATGAAACAATTTTGAGCATCTATGGGAATCACTTCTTCACACATACAGATAATGCCGCCGTTTCCCCGCTTTAGATTTGCTTTATCCAGCAATTCATATTTCTTTATCTCCCGCCGGTCAGGATTTGCGGATTTCTTAATTTCCAGCGGATGAATCACTCCGTTTTGTTCTGCAAATACATCAATCTCCTTTGCGTTGGAATCGCGATAATAAGTCAGATTTACTTTGGAAGGAGAATAGGAAAAATTTTTAAGCAGCTCCATCACAACATAATTTTCAAAATAATGCCCATTTGCTGCCCCATGCATCAATGTATCTTTGGTAAGCCACATGGAAAGGCAGGCACATAACCCTGTATCGCAAAAATACAGCTTTGGTGTTTTCGTAAGCCGTCTCAGCTCATTATTTGCATACGGCTGCAGCAAATATATAATTCCCAGCCCCTGCAGCAGGCGCACCCATTCCTTTGCTGTCGGCTGAGATATGTCCGCTGCTTCTGCCAATGTCTTATAATTGACCTGTTCCGCGGTTAATGCGGCACATGCCTTCATAAATCTATAAAAGCGGACCGTATCCGTAATTCCTCCTTCTTCTGCGACATCCCGCATAAGGTAAGTTTCTATATAGGAATTAAAGTATTCCTGCCTTTGCTCCGTATCTGCTCTAAGAGCGCCAGGCATGCCGCCGCGCCAGATATGCTCAAATACCTGTACAATATCATTCTTTTTTGCATAAGACTGTCTTTCCAGCAGGCAATTTAACGAAAAGTCCATGTCATTTGCATATTCTATGCCTTCTGCTTCATTTTTTGTCAAGCTGTATAATTCCAAAATTCCGATTCTGCCTGCCAGTGTTTCACGAATGTTTTTCATCATATGATATTGCTGTGATCCAGTCAGCCAAAACATTCCGGGTTCTTCGTTTTCATCACACAAGACTTTTATCTGTTCAAACAGTTCCGGCGCTTTTTGTATTTCATCTATAATCATCGGCGGTTTATATGTCTGGAAAAACAGTACCGGATCGGATTTGGCCAGTGTCCGCGCCATGATATTATCCATAGAAATATAAGTACGGTTTTGGTCCGCCGCCAGATGCTTTAACATCGTCGTTTTTCCTACCTGCCTTGCACCCGTTACAAGGACTGCTTTAAAAAAGGAATTCATGTGTAAAAATTTTCTCTCCAGCGTACGTTTTATATATTTCATAGTGCATCCTCCAATTCAAGATAATATAAAGTATATTTTATATTATCGTTTTATTTAGGTCAACCAAATCTGAAAATTTTTTATATCAAAAAGCAGTAAACTGTCCGCACAAAACAAATTCACTGCCTTCCCTTATAACTCAGTATAAACCCATCGGTTATTTATTCCATGAAAAAGAATGACCCTCCCTGCTATAAAGAGCAATAATATGCAAGAGATGCACGTGACGCCCTGATTTTGTACGCCATACAGCGCAGGCAGACCATTATGCAGGTCAATGATCTGTTATATTACCACAATTTTGCTCTGCTTGGCGTACAAATGGCCTAAGAAATCAAAGTAAAATCAAGATCTTTCAAGAAAAATACAATTTAAAGCTTCTCTTGTTTAGCCTAAATGTAACTGTGCTTTTAATGCATCCTGTAAAACTTGTGAAAAGTTGATACCCTTTTCCAAAGCGGCGTTATTAAGCCATGCTGGGATTGTAAGGGTTTTTTTGACTGATTTTTCAAAATGTTCCTTTGCATACGAAGCCACATCTACAGACACCATATTAACAAAAGATTCACACATGGGTGCATCCGGGTCTAGCTCCTTTGCAATAGCTTGTGGGTTAATATCGGATAATTTGGACGGTTTTGGTATATTGTCTCCATCCATTAGGCAAGTATGAAGATAACCAGCTAAACACTCAACAGCCATTTCCATAGCATCTTCAAAATTATCGCCTTGGGTTGCAAGCCAGTTAAGGTCAGGGAATACAACGGAAAAACCGTTACTTTCCTGAAAGAAACAAGCGGGATACATGGATAACATTTCATACACCTCCTATATTGTTTAAATGGTTATAGGCAATGGGACTAGGCTATTTAAGCCCCGCCTGTTTTTTAATAGAATTTTCCGTTATTTTATTTAAATCTTTGCCTTGGTGAAAAGGTATTGTGACTTTTCCCGGTTTCGTCGGATGTATATAATTTCTATGTGAACCTTCTTGGTTTTTGAATATCCAACCATCTGCAAGGATTAGTTTCTCCATCTCTCTTGGTTTCATTGGCATTTTGTTTTCCTCCTTGCACTCTTATAATATCATATAACACGTGTCATATCAATACGTATCATAAAAATATATCCTTCCTTTTTCTGTCGTATTTTTTATTTACCAAACAGCTCTTTTGCCCATTGATCCAAACATTCTCCAATATGCCTTTCCTTATAACTCAGTATAAACCCATCGGTTATTTATTCCATGCTTTTGCTTCCAAAAATGATCGCGCAAATACCCCCAACAATTGCTAAAACCGTGCCTGTTAACTGCGCGGTCAAAGTATTCGATGACATCATAAACTGATAAAGGCTCGTGTCCATGGAACCGCCATTGGCGTGAAGCTCCTGATTCGCGATCCTTGTTCCGATATCCGCTCCATGAAAAAGAATGACCATTCCTGCTATAAAAAGCAATATTCCGGCTGCTGTAAGCATTAATTTCAAATGTTTCATTTTGTTGTCCTTTCAAATGTCATTACAGTTTTTTATTCACATATTGCATATGCTGCTTTTCATAATTGTAGCATAATCTCCATTCCCACACAATAAAAAAATGACAATGCTTAGACTTTACACCTTCTCATGCATACGATATAATGGTTGTATCAATAAATAACTGCATTCTTTATAAAGGCGGTGAATATATGGAGGTATTTGATATGTCAAAAGAAGAGATCATGAAAAATGCTATGGATGAATTTGGAGAAATACAGGAATACATGGCATTGGCACATAAAGAACATGCAGCGGAAACCTATGCGAAACTGAAAAAGAAATATCTCAGATTAAAAGCATTACTCAATAATTTAGGTGTAAACCTTACTGACATTGATGAAATCAAAGAATGATAACAATCATCCAATAACAACAGGCTAACTATGCGTGTATGCAAAGCTCCTTATCCGAAAATAAAAAGCCTATGGCATCCCCATAGGCTTTTTTCAAATCCTTTTCAGAAAAGCAATTTTAAGACACGCTCTAAACTGAGAAACCGAAATTTTAGGGAGGACTAGATGTTAAAAAAATACAAGTTGAGTTTTGAGATTTCCGGATTACTGCTATTTTTGATTGTCATGATACCGAATTTTATTTGGTTTGCTGTTCCTGCACCAAACGATATACTAAGGACAGAATCAATTACACAAACAGTTGATACAATAGCTTCTGTATGTCAGATATTGATGATTGCTGCCATATGTATTTTTAGAAACAGAAGAAGCAAAAAGCTGTGTATAACCCCTCTTATTATTATGGCAGCAGTTTGCTATTTATTATATGCGGCAAGTTGGATAGGTTACTATAATGGAATGGTAAATGTGATTGTAATATTAGGATTAACCATTCCGCCTTGTTTCACATTTTTGTTCTTTGCGATTGACAGGAAAAATGGAATAGCCTTAATTCCTATTTCAATTTTTACAGTTTGTCATTTGATATATGGAGTAGTAAACTTTATCATTTGATAAGCAGCTGTCACAGGTTATTTACTATTTGTAATCGAGCAAAACAACTCATTATTTATAAACCTTATTTACCAAATCCAGTCCATAATCCTTCAAATCACCATTTACCGCGTCCAGCAGCCATTGCGAAACAGTTTGTCCCTGCTCTGGAAAGGGAACCCACACACCCGGCGTTGCGATAATCGTATGCGCCGTCATATTTCTTGGATCATCATACCATGCCACACCATCCCATATAAACATGCTTACGTCCGCCTGCTGGAATTTGGGAATTGTTTCTTTTAAAATCTGCTGGTAAATGTCTGCACGCTCTTCGTCCACATCCATGACGCCTGTGTCGAAATAATTCTGCACCTTTGCCAAATCCCCGTCTCTCGTCGACGAATCAAATAAAAGATGAATGCCGTCGCCATACTTTTCACGCAGCGACAGCAGGCAGTCCAGGGTAAGGTTATCGCTCGTCAGCTTATCCGAAATCTCTTTTGGTGTCTGCCAGACATTCACCGCAATGTCATGCCAATCGTCATTGAGCAGCAGCGCTGCATCGACCAGGACATTTTTGCTGTCCGCATCTGGAAAATAGTGCGTATATATATCATCTGCCAGCAGAGCCGACGCAAAGCCTCCCGCGCTGTACCCGGTAACCACTACCGCGTCCGGATGCTCTATCCCTGCCCGCTCCATAATCTGGCGCATCGCTGCCGTATAATTAACATATCCGTTATGATAGAGTATCTTTTCTGTCCCGTCATGATCCGTATAACGGAACTGGCCGGTCCCGGCGTGAAAGTCCCCGGTCGCATAAGGAAAAAGAATGACGCTCCAGTCCTGATAAGGACTGCCTTCCACCGCCGAGGCAAGGCCGCCCATATTCATAGAGATATTTGCGAGCTGATCTATAAATATTTCCGTTGTATTATAAGTATCATCCCTTGCCGTCTCTTCGCTGACACTGACGCCTCCTCCGGCAAAGTATACAAGGACATTGTTTTCACTGCCCTTTTTGAATAGGGCGCGGTACTTTCCGCCTTCAGAAGTCTTCATCTCACTGCTTGTTACCCGGTACCATTTCCCGGCCTTTGGATTTTCCTTTAAATTAGGATACTGCAAAACAAACTTGTATATACAGAAAGCAAGCAGCAGTAACAGCAGCAGCAAAATTCCCACGATCTTTAAAATTATCTTAACAGCTTTTTTCATATCAGTTCTCCCAAATCATTGATTTTTATTGCTTCGATGATACAATTGTATCATCGAAGCAGTAAAAAATCAATCATCCGAAAAAAATGATACAAAACCTCAAAAATGTATCAGCAGATTTCTTGCATCCGCACAGATTGAAAAATGCCCCTGTATATGATCTCCGATAGAAACAAAAACAGTCCTGACTTTGAATTCTGCAGCATTCTTTTTGTATGTTTTCACTAATTTTCATATCCTTCATTTGGTTTTTATGCCTAATTTCAACAATTAACCTTGACGTTCGCCGCGATCTTCTGTATACTTCTATACAAATAAGTGACTTGTATAAGTTCATGATCGGATGAACGTATCTACCAACTGCCGTAACAGTTGACTACAAGTTTTTGGGTAACCAGAAGCTTGCAGTTATCTGTTACGGCAGTTTTTATTTGGCATTCTAACAGGCCTGTACCAAATAAGCAATTGCCCACATATCTTTCGCCGGCGGTGGGAACAAGGCAGCCATCTGATGATCTTTGCATTCATACAGTCATATTAAACCCTTAGGAGGACAATTTCATGAACAGTTTATTGATTAAAAACGCTTCTGCGATCGTTACCTGTGACGCTAAGGACTCTGTCCTTGAACACGCCAGCCTGCTTATGCAAGACGGCGTAATTACATATATCGGAACCGAGCCGCAGAACGCAGACGAAACGATCGACGCTGCAGGATACATCGTTTATCCAGGCCTTATCAATACCCATCACCATCTTTACCAAACCTTCAGCCGCAATCTTGCTCAGGTTCAGAACATGGAACTTTTTGACTGGCTCACGGCCTTGTATGAAATCTGGAAAAACCTGGACCCGAATATCATATATCACAGTTCTTTAACTGGGATGGGCGAGCTGCTAAAAACAGGATGTACGACCTGCTTTGACCATCATTATGTATTTCCGGGCGGAAATTCTGCCGCACTCCTAGACGCTCAGTTTCGTGCAGCAAGAGACTTAGGCATCCGTATGTATGCTTCCAGGGGAAGCATGGATCTGAGCAAAAAGGACGGCGGTCTTCCACCGGACAGCGTAGTGCAAAATGTAGACGAGATCTTAAAGGACTCCAGAAATGCAGTTGAAAAATACCACAATCCTGCTCCGTATTCTATGGAAATGGTTGCACTGGCTCCCTGCTCCCCATTCAGTGCAAGTAAAGAGCTGTATCGGCAGTCTGCGATTTTGGCAAGAGATCTTGGCGTACGTCTTCATACGCATTTGTGCGAAACGATAGACGAGGAAAATTATGTCCTTGAAAAATATGGCAAACGCCCCCTCGCCTATATGGAAAGTATGGATTGGATTGGAAAAGATGTGTGGTATGCACATGGCATTCATTTTAACGATGAAGAGCTGAACCTTCTGGCACAGACAAAAACAGGCGTGGCACATTGCCCGGTTTCCAATATGAAGTTGTCTTCGGGTATCTGCCGTATTCCAGATATGCTGCGGTTAAACGTCCCTGTCGGCCTTGCCGTAGACGGCAGTGCAAGCAACGACGGCTCGAACCTGTTAGAAGAGCTGCGTATAGCATTCCTGCTGCATCGCCTGCATGCCAGCAAGCTGGCGCCAAGCGGTTATGATGTACTAAAAATCGCTACAAATGGAAGCGCCAGGGTTCTTGGACGTGATGACATCGGTTCATTGGCAGCCGGAAAAGCTGCAGACCTGTTCCTCATACACAGAGAACGTCTGGAGCTGGTCGGCGCAGACCAGGATGTCAAGTCCATGCTCGGCACCGTCGGCTTCAAAGGCGCTGTCGATTACACAATCGTAAACGGCAAAACCGTTGTAAAGAATGGGCAGCTTACAGGCATTGACGAAGAAAAAGCAGTTTATAACAGCAGGCAGGCAGTTTCAGACTACCTGAACCGCTGATTTGAAAATATATTGCGTAATCGTTTATGCAGCAAGATAAACAGTTATGACTTAAAGGAGGCTTTATCATGAGTGATACGCAAGATAAAAAGACGAAAAAACAAAAAGACCGTGAAATGGTCTATCAGCTGAACGGACGTCCGGGATTATCAACCGCAGTCCCGCTGGGCCTGCAGCATGTACTGGCGATGTTTACTTCCAATCTGGCGCCAATATTGATTATCGCTGGTGTCTGCGGCTTGTCCGGCGCCGACACGGTTGTTATGGTACAATGTGCCATGTTCATTTCCGGACTGACTACCTTTATTCAGCTTTATCCGATAAAACTCGGCAAAAACCGGCAAATCGGTGCAAACCTGCCAATCGTTATGGGAACTTCTTTTGCGTTTGTCCCTACTGCCTCTGCAATCGGCGCTGCAAACGGCATCGGCGTCGTACTTGGCGGCTGCCTTGCAGGAAGCTTTGTAGAAGTCATTATGGGATTTTTCTATAAATATATCAAACGCTTCTTCCCGCCGCTCGTAGTCGGCTGTACACTCGTAACGATCGGCATCAATCTGCTGGACGTCGGCGTAGATTATTTTGCCGGCGGAGCCGGAGCAGCAGATTATGGTTCGGCCCAAAATCTAAGCGTCGCATTTTTTGTATTGGCGATCGTTGTACTGCTCCAGTGTTTTGGAAAAGGGCTTGCAAAAAACTCCGCCATACTAATCGGCCTGGTTGCCGGATATATTCTCGCGTTCTTTCTTAACATGGTAGACACATCCGCCATTAAAGAAGCTGCATGGTTCGGCATCCCGTTTCCAATGCACTTTAAATTAGAATTCCAGCTTCCTGCTATTTTAAGCTTTGCAGCTTTGTTTATTACCTCAGGACTGGAAACCATTGGAAACACATCTGGGATCACCATAGCCGGATTCGACCGGGAAGCAACGGAAAAAGAGACCTCCGGCGCAATCCTTGCCGATGCCATTGGTTCTACAACAGCAGCTTTGTTTAACGCCCTTCCGAATACCGCTTTTGGCCAAAATGCCGGAATCGTAGCAATGACAAAAGTAGTAAACAAATGGTATATCGCTACCGGCGCGTTTATCCTGATGATCTCCGGCTTTTTCCCGAAGCTGGGCGCCATCTTCTCCGCTATCCCAAATGCTGTTCTGGGCGGCGCTATCATAACTGTATTCGGCATGATCCTGATCAATGGCATCAAAATGATCGGAAAAGCCGGCTTTAGTGAAAGAAACATCCTTGTGATGGGACTGACATTCGCATTTGGCCTAGGAATGGCAAGCCATCCAGACGCTGTTGCACAGCTTCCGTCTGCACTGCGGTTTGTTTTCAGTGATGCCGTAACAGGAACCTGTATCGTGGCAATCGCTGCAAATATACTGTTCCCGATGACAGACGCTGCTGATATCGAGCTTGCAAAAGAAGCCATGAAAGGCTGACCAAGTAATCGCGGAAATGATATTTAAACACGCTCTGACGCATATCAGACTGCACGAAACTGGAATTTTTGTCTGAATGCAGTGCTAAAAAGGTCTGGCTTGCTTAGCCAGACCTTTGGCCGACAGGATGCAGTTTTCATCCATTTTGTTAAACGCATAGGCTGTTTCTCCACGGTCTTTCGGAAGCTTTCCTGCTTTTATTTTTTTACCTACTTTGCAAAAAGCACCCATTCAAAAGAGGTCGAATATTTATAAGTCTTATTGATCAGATCAGTCCAAACTCCTGGCAGATGCGCTCATACCTTGCCTGTTCCTTCGCCTTTATATCCTTCGCCGGATCATTCATACAATGATGGATTACATCCGCATCCTTTAATAGTTCATCCATCCGCCCATCCACGATCAGCTTGTCATCATGATGGTATATGGCCGAGCAGATAAGCTCTGTCTCCTCTTCATTCGTAAGCGCAAGCTCCAGGAGCACCTTTCTTGCAAGCTCGGCACCCTTATGCGCATGATCCTCATAAGAACCTGACTCATAAGCGTACAGGTCATGCAGCATCGCGGCCATGGATGCAAGTTCTGGGTCAAGTCCTCTCTTTTTCGCAAGCATTACAGCCGCAAGAGAGACTCCATAAAGATGCACCAATGCACCGTTCCTTTTATCTGCATCTGTGATCGTGTTTAATCTGCCGTCCACATAGTTCCTTAATTGTTTTAACCGGCTCATTCTTTTTTCCTCCTGTTTTGTGAATCGTTCTGTATGCATTTAAATACAGAATGCGGCATAAAGCGGAACAATCTTTTTACCATCCTCATATCCAAAATTTTTTGCGGAAAGCTTGATGGCATACTCTGGCTGATATGCCTGCATATATACTTTTAAACTTTTGGCCCTTGTATTGTCTGCCGATTTCACCTCGATCGGGATCAGCTTTCCTTCCCGCTGAATCACAAAATCTACCTCGGCCCCTCGTTCAGATGCCCAGTAATACGTATGATACCCGTTAATCGTAAGCTGCACATTCACATAATTTTCTGCCATCCCACCCTTAAAATCATTCAGCTCGTCTGTCATATACAAAATATCATTTGGCGCTAAATCTTTTTTGGCCATAAGCAGCCCCATATCTGATACATAAATTTTAAACGCATCCATATCACGATAATTTTCAAGTGGTTTTTTAATTTGCTCCACCTGATAGACCTGCGACACGATACCTGACAGACAGAGCCATTCAATCGCATTTTCAAACTCCGACGCTCGTGCGCCTTTTTTTATCAGCTTATACTGGAAACGGGTATTCTTCTTAGACAGCTGAACGGTAATGTTGTCATAGGCAAGCCGGGTCTTTTTAATTTCATTCAGGTTATTGTATTTGCTCATATCATTCAGATAACTTGCAAGTATCGTATCCTGCGTATGACGAATCAAAATATAATCTTTCGTTTGCGCAAACAGCATCACACATTCCGGCATTCCTCCTACAATCAGGTATTCACGGTAGATCTGCATAGCCGCGGCATGCAAAGCTGACGGAAGCGGCATATCCGCGGCAAAACACTTTTTGATCTGTGCTGCCAAAGCCTCCTCTCCCATTGCCAGCATAAATTCCTCCATATCCATAGGATACAGTGTTTTTATATCCACTTTTCCTACCGGGAAAGAAAATCTGTCCCTGTTTACCGCTACTCCCAGCAGACTTCCTGCCACGATAACATGATACTCCGCAGCGTCCTCACAAAAGTATTTCAATGAGGTTAAGGCCCTTTCACAAAGCTGCACTTCATCAAATACAATAAGTGTTTTTCCTTTTATAATTGTCTGTCCACAGATATGGGATAAAATCGGGATCAAATAATCAGGACTAATATTTTCCTTAAAAGTTTCATTTAGTTTGGGATTTGTCTCAAAATTGAAATACGCCACATTCTCATAATGGATACGTCCGAATTCCAAAATAGAATATGTCTTGCCGACCTGCCTTGCTCCCTGCAAAATCAGAGGCTTGCGATATTCACTGTCTTTCCATGCTGTCAGAAAGTTCGTAATCTTCCTATACATAATCGGTTCTCATTATTCCTCCTTAAAGATATTTCTTCAAACAGTTTCATTCATACCCTTTACATACATCCACCCATTCCACATACCCGGAATACTCCTCCAGCTGCGCAATCGTAAGCTCAATCGCGCTGTTCGAACTGCCGCAGGCAGGAAACACCGTTTCAAAGCGTTTCAGCGATACATCCAGATAGACATCCACCCCTTCTTTTACCGCAAACGGGCAGACGCCGCCTACCGCGTGTCCTACCAGCGCTTCCACTTCGTCCGGCGAAAGCATCTTTGCCTTTTTTCCAAACTTTGCCTTATACTTTGGATTATCAATTTTCGCGTCCCCGGCAGCTACAATCAGCACCGCTTTTCCATCTATCGAAAAAGAAAGCGTTTTGGCAATTCTTTGCGGCTCGCACCCAAGCGCTGCGGCGGCAAGCTCGACCGTTGCGCTGGAAACATCAAATTCCTGTATCTTCTCTTCCATTCCGTATTTCTTAAAATATGCTTTTACTTTCTCAATCGCCATTTCTGTCCCACCTCTAAATCACATTACATCCTAAATAGTAGTAATCATCATCGTAGTCATAATCATAATCGCAACAGTTCCCACATTCCATGGAACTGCTGCGATCCGTCTGCTTATTCAGCCATGTTTTTATTTTCGTTTTTATTTATAATTCTGCGCATGTACTTCAAAGTAGCTCTGCGGATGAGCGCAGGCCGGGCACACTTCGGGTGCCTTTGTGCCAACCATGATATGGCCGCAGTTGCGGCATTCCCATACCTTTACTTCGCTCTTTTCAAATACGGCGGCTGTTTCCACATTTTTTAACAGCGCACGGTAGCGCTCTTCATGATGCTTTTCGATCTGGGCAACCAGCCTGAATTTTTCCGCAAGCTCCGGAAAGCCTTCTTCCTGCGCTGTCTTTGCGAAATTTTCATACATGTCCGTCCATTCAAAAAATTCGCCGTCTGCGGCTTGGGCAAGGTTTTCCTTTGTGCTGCCGATGCCGCTTAGTTCCTTGAACCACATTTTGGCATGCTCTTTCTCATTGTCCGCCGTTTTCAAAAACAAGCCTGCGATCTGCTCATAACCTTCCTTTTTCGCGGCGGATGCAAAATAAGTGTATTTATTGCGGGCCTGTGATTCGCCTGCAAACGCTGCCTGCAGATTTTTTTCCGTCTGTGTTCCCGCGTATTTTGATGGATGCGCAGGCTCCTGTATGTGGGCAGAATGTGATACGGATTTTGCCGGCGCGCACGCGCTGCCTGCATGTGCGATCCTTGTATGTTCTGAAATTTCCTCGTTTATCGTGCACAGGTCAGCGACAGACAACTGATGGATATCCGTATTGCCTGTAATTCTTGCAAATGTTTTTAATTCCTCGGCGGAACATTTCAGATAATTTTCCACACGTTTTGCGGCAGCGTCTGTCTGCAGCCTTTCACGCAGCTTTTCATCCTGCGTGGCGACTCCAACCGGACACATTCCCGTACCGCAGATGCGGTACTGCTGGCAGGCTGCCGCCACCATAGCCGCCGAAGCGATCGCTACGGCATCCGCGCCCATGGCAATTGCTTTTGCAAAATCCGAAGATACCCGCAGGCCGCCTGTAATCACCAGGTCGATGTCTGAACCAACCGCGTCCAGATAAGCTCTTGCGCGGTCGAGTGCATAAATGGTCGGCACGCTGGTAGAATCCCGTATGATGGAAGGCGATGCTCCTGTCGCGCCTCCCCGCCCGTCTATCGTAATAAAATCAGGCTCCGCATAGACACAAAATTCCAAATCCTTTTCAATGCGCCCGGCTGCAATCTTGATGCCGATCGGCCTGCCTTCGCTGCGTGTCCTAAGCTCACTCACCAGATTTTTTAAATCATCCGCGCTGTTTATGCCTGGAAATCTGGAAGGGCTGATCACATCCTCGCCAAGCGGCTTATTTCGGATTTGTGCGATTTCAGGAGTCACCTTGCTGCCTGGCAGATGCCCTCCCATCCCTGGTTTTGTTCCCTGGCCGATTTTTATTTCAATGGCATCTGATGTTTTCAGGTTTTCGTCAGTCACGCTGTACAGATTCGGCACATATTCAAATATGTATTTATATGCCGCCTCTTTTTCCTGCGGAAGAATCCCTCCTTCCCCGCTGCACATAGCTGTGCCTGCCGCCGCGCTGCCTTTTGCGAGTGCAATTTTCGTTTCTTTGGACAGTGCGCCGAAGGACATATGCGAAATATAAAACGGAATGTCAAGCACCATCGGCTGTCTTGCGTGTTTGCCTATGACCGTCTTAAGCGATACATCCGCATGCTCATCCAAAGGCATCGGATTTAACTGCGCGCCAAGCACATAGATGTCGTCCCAGCCAGGCATGTTCATCTGCGTGCCCATTGCCTCGATTGCCGACGTTCCGGTAACAGCCATTTCATGGATTTCCTTCATGTACCGGTAATTGCTGTCCGTCTTTCTTGTGTCCTTTGGATAGTTCAAATCCTGCTGCACGGCTGCAGGCTGGATGTCTGCTTTTAATGGTTCTGTTTCAGATGATCCTGTTTCAGATGTTCCTGTTTCAGATGGTTCTGCTTTGAATTTTTCCGGCGGCTGTTTGCAGACCGGACATTCTGTTAATTCAGAGAACGGTTTTCCTTCTTTTTGTTCATCATATATGTATCCGCAGATACTGCATTTGTATACCATGGCAAATTCCCCTCGCTTCCTTTGTGATTGCATGCATTTATTATAGTACTTATCAGGCCGTTTTGTCGAGAAAATTCAAAAGAAAAAGGCAGGATCCTGTTTTTACGCAGGTTCCCGCCCTTATTTGCTGCGGCATGCACAGCCATCTTCACTTACCTAACCTGGATGTACCAAAAATGCAACATTTTTGACATTGTGTTGCGTTTTTTATTGGCGATGCGGACGCCGGGTGAGGGGAAAATGACCTGGCTTGCGGCTCCTACTCCAGAATGTTAAGAATCTCTAAACATTCTGCATGGACGTAGTGGCCCCGTCCGGTCGCGTCGCGTAATCCGCCCCTGGCTTACAGCCAGTGGCTAAAAGCGACGCTGGGCTGCGCCCCTGATTTGCAGAGCAGAATGTCAAGAACTTCTAAACATTCTTCCAACGTCGCCTCCAGCCAGGCCATTTCCCCCTCACCCGGCTGGTTTTCTCAGGCTTACATGTAAACTCGCCAACATTTATGAAAGAATCTGCAGTTGTTAAAATTTCACAGAGGATTCAAATGATTACGTAAAAAGAATATCATTTGTAATATTTACAAAGATCGGCTGGAATTCCTGTAAGTTACCGTAATACCTGACCAGCGAAATCATAGGAATATACAACAACTCAACGCTATGATTTCCGTAAAGCCAGCCAAAACCAGCTGGATGAGGGGCGGGGCCTGGATTTCGGCGACGT
>CAOKJJ010000022.1 GCA_948468465.1 uncultured Eubacterium sp.
TGGAGTAGGAGCCGAAATCCAGGCCCCGCCCCTCATCCAGCGTCCGGACAGCCACCACTCCCCCTCAACACAGTGTTAATTCTGTTGCAAACTACTTCTTCTTTGGCAGTGCAATCTTTTGATCCACAACTACCTGCTCATTCAGGCAGGAAAATATGTGCTCTGCATGTTGTGCATCCATTTTCGGCGTTACCGCGCTGACAATCGGCACAATCACCAGGCCTGCCACCATCGCAATGGCTCCCGCATTAATCGGCGAAGCAATGTAGCCTAAAAACAGATTTGACACTGTAATGCCGATCCCGCACGCAAAGCTTGCCCAGACTGCCGCGCGCGTAACGCCTTTCCAGTACAGCCCGTATAAAAACGGAGCTAAAAACGCACCTGCCAAAGCTCCCCAGGATATCCCCATCAGCTGCGCGATAAACTGCGCCATTGATTTGGGTGGATACAGTGCCAGTACGACGGAACAAACAATAAAAAACACGAGCAAAACCCGCATGCACAGCAGCTGTTTTTTCTCGCTCATATTTTTAATAAAATTATCCTTTAAGAAATCCAGCGTCAGCGTAGAGCTTGAGGTCAGCACAAGGGAAGATAATGTCGACATCGAGGCGGACAATACAAGGACGATGACAATGCCTACGAGCAGATCCGGCAGTGTAGAGAGCATGGCAGGTATAATCGCGTCAAAAATAACGCTGCCGTCTTCTTTATGAATCACCGGCGTATCAAACAGCCTGCCGAAGCCGCCCAGGAAATAACAGCCTCCGGATACGACGATCGCAAAGAAGGTTGAAATGATCGTACCGGATTGAATGGATTTTTCATCTTTGATCGCGTAAAACTTATGTATCATCTGCGGAAGTCCCCAGGTGCCAAGCGATGTCAAAATAATGACGCCAAGCAGATTCATTGGATCCGGTCCGAAAAATGAAGTAAACGCACCTTTTTGCCCCATTGTCACTGCCACATCGCTTTCAAATTCTGAAAGGTTTCCGACTGCCTGCAAAAAACCGCCCTGTCCGTTTAAAACAGCCGCAATAACTGCCACAATGCCGGCTAACATGACAAGCCCTTGTATAAAATCATTGATCGCCGTCGCCATATAGCCGCCCAGTATGACATATACGCATGTCAGTGCCGCCATTACAATGACGCAGACTTCATAGGGAATGTCGAACGCCATTCCAAACAGCCTGGAAAGCCCGTTATAAACCGATGCTGTATATGGGATTAAAAATACAAAGGAAATCGCGGACGCCGCGATTCGAAGCGCGTTGGACTCATACCGCTTGCCAAAATAGTCCGGCATGGTAGCCGCCTGGAGATGGTTGCTCATAATACGCGTACGGCGTCCGAGGACGACCCACGCAAGCAGCGAACCAATCAGCGCGTTTCCGATGCCAATCCAGGTAGACGCCAGTCCGTATTTATACCCGAACTGCCCTGCATATCCTACAAACACAACAGCTGAAAAATAAGACGTACCATAAGCAAATGCTGTCAGCCAAGGTCCCACGCTCCTGCCGCCCAGTACAAAATCATTGACATTGGACGCATGTTTGCGGGAATATAATCCTACCCCGATCATAACAGCAAAAAATAAAATCAAAAACAGAATTTTTATAAACATGTTCTTCCTCCGCAAAACGCGTGTCTGAAAATGAGGTATCATCCCATGCATTTTCAGACACGCCAAATAATATCCGGCATTGTCTGCCAGTCCGTGATGCACGCAGCATTATGCGGACTGTTCCGCTGCCGTTTTTTGTTCCAATGCGACAAGCTTTTGTGCATTTTGTCCGAGTATCTTCTGTAAATCTGCCTGGTCTTTTACAAGCCTTCGCACATGGGCGAGTGATTCCGCCTGGCCGCTCCATGGACTGTCCGTTGCAAACAAGATGTGATCCGCTCCATGTTTTTTCAATATTTTTAAAAATATCCCATCTTCTATCACATCAGAAATATTTGCCATATCCAGATAAACGTCCCGCCCGGCGATTCGGTTATAAACGTCCTCCCACAGCTTGAATCCGCCGTAATGCGCAAGCACCAGCTTCTTCGGCCTGACTTCATCCAGCACTTTGCAAATGCCGTCAATGGTGCAGCGTACATGATCCGGATAGCCAATGTCAACGCCTGCATGCACAACAGCCGTCAGATCCAGCTGTGACGCATAGTCCAGGATGCGCATATATCGGATATCGTCAAAATACGTATTCTGATAATCCGGATGGAGCTTAATGCCCTGCAGACCAAGCGATTTGATTTCCTTAAGCTGCTTTTTATAATCCGGGCTGTCCGGATGAATGCCTCCAAACGACAGCAGACGTATGCTCTTTCCTGCGTATTTTTGATTTAATGCCGCGGCAAAGTGATTCACCGTATCAAACTGTTCCGGCGATGTGACGACCGGGAGAACTACCGAAAGATCCACGCCTGCCCTTTTCATGGATGCTAAAAGGCTTTCTTCCCTTCCATCCGCATATGCCTTTACACCCGCTTTCGCTTCCAGTTTGCGAACCGTCTTCACCGCTATTTTTTCTGGAAAAATATGTGTATGGAAATCAATAATCATTGCATGACACCCCTAAAATCATTTTTTAAACCACCAGCTTCCTACCTGAAAATCCTTGTAATATCTTCCTGGCTGTATAATTCCACATCTTTGCTCTTTAAAAGCTCTGCAGCCTGGTCGCCGTTGGAAATCTTGCAGATAATGGAAGCATCGTCTTCTTTATTAGACAGCGCGTACATATATTCCACATTCAGCCCGGCCTCGCACACATGGCTTAAGATCTCCTGTAAACTTCCTACATGATGAGAAAGCTTTACAGCCAGGACATCCGAAAGCATCGCAGAAAACCCTTTTTCTTTTAACGCTGCCTGTCCTGCCTGCGGATTGTTTGTAATCATCCGCAGCAGCCCATACTCACTCGTATCCGCAAGGCTTAGCGATATGACGCTGACCTGTTCCTGCTTTAGCACGTCAAGTACTTCGCCCAGACGTCCTTCTTTATTTTCGATAAAAACTGACAACTGTTTAATAAACATGGTTCCCTCCCTTTTGCAGTTTTATGCATGACTGCTTATGTTCCTATGATTCATAGCCTGTAAGAAAGGCTTTCTGATTGATCGCAACCGTTTTTGGCGGCACTGTTTTTTCAATCACCTTAAGCCATGCTTCCTTTGAAAAATCCATATGCTTTGCGGCCATGCCAAGTACAATGATATTAAAGACCCTGGCGTTTCCAAGCTTTTTCGCTTCTTCCATCGCATGGATCTTATATACCGTATGTTCTTTTTCCAGATTTTCAATAATATGTTCCGGATACTGCGCGGCGCCTGTTACAACCGTAATCGGCTCCATTTTCTGGTCATTGATAATCAAGACACCGTCTTTTTTCAAAAAATGCGCGTACCGCAGCGCTTCTAATTTTTCAAATGCGATCAGCACATCCGCCTGTCCCTGTTCCACAATCGGTTCCGCTACTTTTTCTCCATAGCGCACAAACGTAACAACGCTGCCTCCTCTTTGCGCCATGCCATGTACCTCAGATAACTTTACATCATATCCGGCGTCTAACGTAATGCCTCCTAAAATCCGGCTCGTAAGCAGCGTTCCCTGTCCGCCGACGCCTACAATCATTATATTTTTTGTCATCGATCTTACTCCCTGCTTTTCTTTGTTTTTGCTGTTCATTTAAGCTTTTATCCGTTCAATCGCGTCAAATTTGCACAATTGTTCACATAATCCGCAGCCGTTGCACATCGTATCGTCAATCGCAATCGTCCCGTCCGCTTTTTTTGTCAGCGCCGGACATCCCGGTTTCAGACACATGCCGCACTTTTTGCATTTCTCCTCTACCGGTCTGCATTTATATGGAAATACATTTCCCTTTAACAAGACGCACGGCGCCTGCGCAATAATGACAGAAACGGTATCGGAGGCTGTTTCTTCCTTTATGATGCGTTCCAGTTCTTTCGTGTCAAAAGCATCCGCTTTCACAACATGCGCAACGCCCATCGCTTTGCACAGCTCATAAATGCTGATGGCCGGAACCGTCTCTCCTTTTAATGTCTTTCCGGTTGCCGCGTGATCCTGATGCCCCGTCATGCCTGTCGTAGAATTATCCAGGATAATCACCGTCCCGCTGCCCTGATTGTAAACCATATTCATCAGAGAATTCACGCCGGTATGCATAAATGTGGAATCCCCGATCACAGCTACCCAGTTTTTGATATATTCTTTTCCCTTTGCCTTTTCCATGCCATGCAGCGTGGAAATGCTCGCACCCATGCAGATGGTCGTATCAATCACGCTTAACGGCGGCACCGCGCCAAGCGTATAACATCCAATATCCCCTGCCGCATGAATGCCAAGACGGCTTAATACGGAAAATACGCTTCTGTGCGGACAGCCCGGACATAAAATCGGCGGCCTTGCGGGAACTTTCGCCGGCTCCTTCGTCCCAACCGTTTCTTTTAATATTTTTTCTCGTATCATATTGGCGGAATATTCGCCCTGCACGGTAAACAGTTCTTTTCCAACCGCGTCAATGCCCCAGGATTTTACCTGTTCTTCTATGACAGGCTCCAGTTCCTCAAATATGTACAGCTTATCTACCTTTGAAGCAAACTCCTCGATCAGCTTTCTTGGCAGCGGATGTACCATGCCAAGCTTTAATACCGAAGCGTTCGGACAGGCCTCTTTCACATACTGGTAAGGGATTCCGCTTGTTATAAATCCGATGGACGTATCCAGATACTCCGCGTGATTCACCGCAAATTTACAGCCGTCTTCTGCAAGCGCCTTCATCCGCTTTTCCACATACACATGCCGTCCAATCGCATTGGCAGGCATCATCACGAATTTTGCAGGATTTCTTTCATATGTTTTATCTTCCGGTACATTTCTTTCTTCCAGCGTTACCGTCCCCTGCGAATGTGCCAGGCGCGTCGTCGTACGCACGATTACAGGTGTATCATAGGTTTCACTCAGCTCATAAGCAAACTTTACAAAATCTTTTGCTTCCTGGCTGTCTGAAGGTTCCAATACAGGCACCATCGCGGCCCGCGCCACACAGCGCGTATCCTGTTCGTTCTGGGAACTGTATAACCCCGGATCATCCGCCGCGACTAATACAAGCCCGCCGTTGACGCCGCTGTAGGAAACCGTATAAAGCGGATCGCTTGCTACATTCACGCCTACATGTTTCATCGAAGCCATCGCCCGCACACCGCTGATCGAAGCGCCAATGGCTACTTCTGTCGCGACCTTTTCATTCGGCGACCACTCCGCGTATATATCCTCATATAAAGCAATATGTTCACTGATTTCCGTACTTGGCGTACCTGGATAAGCCGCGGATACTTTCACGCCTGCCTCGTATGCGCCTCTGGCAATCGCTTCATTGCCGAGCATAATTTTCTTTTCCACTATTTCATTCTTCCTTTCTTATCTGTTACCTTTTTCTTATCTGTTACCTTTTTCTTATCCGTTATCTTTTTGTTATCTGTTATCTTGTTGTTATCTGTTATCTTGTTCCTATCCGACATCTTGTTCTTAATCTGATATCTTGTTCTTATCTGATGCCTTTTTGTTATTTCATTTTTTGCGCTGGCATCCCGCTATTCATTTCATATTTCTTAAATCCTTCACCCTCTGCGCTTTTCCCTCAAACCTTTGCAGCGTATTCGGGGACTCCAGCCGAATTTTCGCATCCAGCCCCAAAACGATGCGCAGTTTATGCTTGATCTTTGTTTCCAGCGCCTGCAGCTTTTTGAATTCATCTACCGGCTGCGCAAGCTCTACACGGATTTCCAGCTTATCCGTGTGGTTTGCCCTGGTAACTATGATCTCATAATGCGGGCCAATTTCATCTATGCCAAGCAGCACCTCTTCAATCTGACTTGGGAATACATTCACTCCGCGGATTTTTAACATATCATCCGTGCGGCCGTCCAGATTTTCCATACGCACCGTCGTGCGGCCGCATTTGCAAGGTTCATAAATAAGCCGTGTAATATCCTTTGTCCGATAACGGATGAGCGGAAGCGCTTCCTTATAGATACAGGTAATGACAAGCTCTCCCTTTTCCCCTGGCGGCAGCACTTCCCCTGTCTTCGGGTCAATAATTTCCGGAATGAAAAAGTCCTCGTTCACATGCATCCCGCACAAATATTCACATTCGCCGGATACTCCAGGCCCGTTTAACTCACTCATGCCGTAATTGGACGTAACAAGCATCTCATCGCCCCAGAGCTTATGCATTTCCGTACGCATCGCTTCTGTCAAAAGCTCGCTTCCCAACAGCCCGATGCGTACCTTCAGATCCTTTTTTGGATCCAGCCCTATCTGCTGCGCTACCTCAGCGATACGCAGCGCATATGACGGCGTCGCAACAAGCAGCGTCGTGCCAAAATCTTTCATGAACATAATCTGCTTTTCCGTGTTTCCAGTGGAAGACGGCACCATGGCGGCCCCGATATTTTCCAGTCCGTAATGGAGGCCCAGCGCTCCTGTAAACATCCCATATCCAAAGCAGATCTGCGCCACATCTTTTTTTGAGGCGCCGCCCATAACAGCAATTCTGGAGACTGTTTCTGTCCAGACATCCAAATCTCTTTTTGTATATCCGACTACCGTCGGCTTTCCCGTCGTACCGCTGGAAGCGTGTATCCGCACCAGATCGTCTTTTGGAACCGCAAACAGCCCGAACGGATAATTGTCTCTCATATCCTGTTTTGTAATAAACGGAAGCCTCTGCAGATCGGAAAGTGACTGGATATGCTGCGGCTTAACACCAGCCTCATCCATTTTTTCGCGGTACGGCTGTACACGTTCATACACACGCGCAACCGTCTCCTGAAGCCTGGATAACTGAATGGCCTCTATTTCGGCTCGCGACATTGTCTCTTCTTTTGCCCAAATCATTGTATTGTCTCCTTTGATATGTATATTTTTCATTGATTTTTTTGCGCATATGTGATTATTTTATCATAAAATGAGAGGTTGTGCCACTAAAATTTGCTGGAACATTTAATTAGGCTTCTGAACTGTTACATATTTATTGCATGTTCCCCACATATTTGCTATACTAAGAACTTATAGAAAACCAATATGCGGAGGCTGAAATGGAAATTTTACGAAAGCATCTGACTACCACCCAGATTATTACCCTTAGTTTTTTATTCGTGATCCTGATCGGGTCGCTGCTTCTTACAACGCCGTTTGCATCGGCGGACGGCAGCGCGACGCCGTTTACGGACGCTTTGTTTACCGCGACAAGCTGTGTCTGCGTGACCGGACTTGTTACCGTAACAACGGCAACCCACTGGAACCTGTTCGGGCATATCGTTATTCTTATTTTAATACAAATCGGCGGCCTTGGCGTGATCGCGATTACAACGATTTTTACAATGCTGCTCGGCAAAAAACTGTCGCTAAGCAGCCGGATGCTGCTCGGCGACGCGTTTAACCTGGAAACGATGAAAGGGCTGGTGCGGTTTTTACGCAAAGTCGTTCTGGGTACGTTTCTTGTGGAAGGCATCGGCGCGGTATGTTATCTGCCTGTGTTTGTACCAGAATTCGGCTTAAAGGGCATCTGGTATTCCGTTTTTCATGCCGTATCTGCATTCTGCAATGCCGGCATTGACCTGATCGGGCCTGACAGCTTTATTCCATACGCGCATGATCTTTGGATTAACGTTGTTACGATGGCGCTCATTATTTTAAGCGGCCTTGGATTTATTGTCTGGTTTGATTTTCTGGAGGTTGTGAAAAAAAAGCTGAACAAAGAAACAAACCGCGGTATCTGGGAACAGTTAAAGCTGCATTCAAAAATTGTATTTGTTATGACGGCCTTTTTGCTGCTTGCCGGAGCTGTTCTTTACTTTGCTTTTGAATATCATAATCCGCAGACAATGGGCAGTTTTACGTTTGGGCAGAAAATACTCGCATCCTGCTTTCAGTCTGTAACGACGCGTACGGCAGGATTTGTAACGATTCCGCAAAAAGGGCTGACGACGCCTTCTGTTATCGTCACATTATTTCTTATGTTTACGGGCGGTTCTCCGGTCGGCACTGCCGGAGGGGTCAAAACTACGACACTTGCGATTATTTTTCTGGCTGTCATTGCCACGGTCCGCGGACGGGAAGATATCATCTGCTTTAACCGCCGGATTTCTCCAAAAACCGCCAGAAAAGCGCTTTCCGTTGTGCTGATCAGCTTTTTTGCCAGCATTGCGGCCATTATCATCCTGATGCTCTTTGAATCCGGTTCCGCCGCGGACCAGATTTTTGAAGTATACAGTGCATTGGGTACGGTAGGCATTTCCAGAGACTATACGTCTGTAATAGGAACCGCAGGCAAGATCCTTTTATGCATCTGCATGTATCTGGGACGGATCGGGCCGATTTCCATGGTCCTCGTATTTACAATTCGTGACAGGCAGATCGCGGCAAAGCTGCCCCAGGAGCATGTAGCTGTCGGATAGAAAAATGAAAACAGGAGTATATATATGAAAAAACAGGAAAGTAAGAAATCATACGCCATTTTTGGCCTTGGAGAATTTGGACGCAGTGTGGCGGAAGAACTGATGGCCGCGGGAGCGGATGTCATGGCCATTGATAAAGACGAGGATCTTGTAAGTGATATCGCGCCGCATGTCACAATGGCTGTACAGGTTGACGCTACAGAGCTTCATGCCTTTGATACCCTTGGCCTTTCCAATATGGACGGTGTCATTGTAACGATCACAAGCTGTCTGGAAGCAAGCATTATGGCAATTATGGCCGCAAAGGAAGCAGGCGTGCCGTTTATTCTGGCAAAATCCCGCAATGCCACAATGACCTCTATACTGGAGCGCATCGGCGCAGATAAAATCGTAACACCGGAACGCGACGGCGGCATCCGTGTCGCGCGCAATATTGTAAACGGAAATTTTATCGACTTTTTTGAACTGTCCAAAAGAGTCCGCATGGTCGAAATCTCTGTCAAAGAAGAATGGATTGGAAAAAATCTAAAAGAACTGTCCCTGCGCCAAAAGCATAAATTAAACGTAGTCGCACTGCGGCGCGAGGGGGAACTGACCACAAACATCAGCCCCGACCAGCCTTTCCGCCGCGGAGACAGCGTGCTTGTCATCATGGATAAAAAATATATCGGAGAACTGATCTCCTGACACCGATTGAAAAAGCTACCTGCAAAGCAGCCGTTATGATGTAAGCTGCTCTGCAAGCGGCTTTTTCTTCTTTTTTCGGGTAATCTCCACAAGCCCAAGCTTTGTCATATCCACAAGCTTTACCGGAACCGGATCCTTACTTAAACAGCCGCGCAGATGCGACATCAGTTCCTGGTCTAACGCCTGATCATACATATCAATAAAATCCACTACAATAATTCCCGAAAGATTTCTGAGCCGCAGCTGAAACGCAATCTCCCGCGCCGCTTCCAGATTAATTTTATAGTGATTGAGCTGCTTGTCTTTTTTTGCAATATTTTTTCCGCTGTTCACATCTATGACTGTCAGCGCTTCTGTCGCTTCAATTACAATATTCGCACCGGATTTTAGCCAGACACGGGCCTTAAGCGCTGCCTCAATCTGCCCTGCTGCCTGATAGAGCTTCGCGAGCGGCAGCAGCCTGTCCTCATAAAAACGCAGGGAAACACCGCCGGTTTCAGCGGATTTTAACGCTTCCCACACTTCTTTTTCATCCGTAACAACCTCTTCCAGCTCAGACTTATCGGCATCTGTCAGCATTTTCAGATAAAACGGCTGTTCTTTATACAGGCACGAATAAACCGTTCTGGAAGCCGCATACGCCATCAGCGCTTCATATTCCGCCCTGAGCCGCAAAAACTCTTCTCTTATCGCAGTTTCCTCAGCCTGCGCAGCATTCGTACGAAAAATAATGCCAAAACTATCTCTCGCACCCTGCGTCCCTTCCAACAAATCAGCTTCCAGCAGCTCATGCCCCAGCGCCTGCAGCCGTACGCGTTCCTGGCCGGAGATTTTAGAAGAAATGCCGATTCTGCAGTTCGCACTTGTCAGCACCACATATTCACCGGAAAAACTCAGATTTGTCGTTGCAACCGGATCTTTTGTCTTTACCGCATCCTTTGCCACCTGCACAACCAGCTCATCCCCTGCCGCAATCGTTTTTTCAGATACTTTCTTTGTAAATAATGGCTTTTTTAAATCCTCCAGCGGCAGAAAACATACTTTCCCTTTTGCAATCTCTACAAACGCCGCATGCAGATGTTTTGCAACATCCTTCACACGCGCAATATATATATTGTTTAAAATTGTCTGCGCATCCGTCCGGTGCAGCTCTGCTTCGGCCATACGGTCACCTTCATATAAAGCACAGATCAGATACTTGGCAGCACAGCCACCCGATGGATGTGTAAGCTGCTCCGATGTAATCAGTAATTTTTTCATATGCCAAACTCCTGTTCATTTACCGATTTTTACTATAACAGATTTTAATATACCACAGAATTTCATTTTCAGCACTTAAAAAATTACCGGAGGCAAAAGCCTCCGGTATGCTAGGATTTTACACATATTTACATTTTTTGTTATAACATCTTCTTCATTTCATCTGCCACAAACTGCACCTTTGTACCGATAATGACCTGTACGGATGACTTATTCGGCCTCATAACCCCTGCAACACCTGCCGATTTAATCTTCTTTTCATCCACTTTCGTATAATCATTAATTTCGAGACGCAGTCTTGTAATACAGTTATCCAAAGACTTCACATTTGCTTTCCCGCCTAAACCTTCTAAAACAATTCTTGCAACTTCTGTAAAGTTATCATTAGAAAGCACAACTCTCTTTTCTGCTTCCATATCTTCATCTTCCCTGCCTGGCGTCTTTAATTTGAATGCTGTAATGACACCACGGAATACGAAATAATAAAGTACGCCGACTACTATACCAGCCGGGATTAAGAACCACGGATTCTGTGCAAGCGGTGTAAAGGAGCTTAATACCATATCAATCGCGCCGCCGGAGAAGGAGAATCCTGCCCTGATTGGAAACGCAACGGTAATGCCTGCTGTAATACCTGCCAGTAACGCATGCACTACATATAAGCCAGGAGCCAGGAACATAAACGCAAATTCAATCGGCTCCGTAACGCCTGTGAAGAACGAACAGAACGCTGCTGACGCAAGCAGTCCGTATACTTCCTTCTTCTTGCCCGGTTTCGCTGTATGATACATGGCCAGACATGCAGCCGGAAGACCGAACATCATAAACGGGAAAAATCCTGTCATGTACATGCCTGTTTCACCGAATACACCTGTATTGCCCCAGAAGTTTCCAAGGTCATTAATTCCTGCAACGTCAAACCAGAATACAGAATTCAATGCATGATGCAGGCCAAATGGAATAAGCAGACGGTTAAAGAACGTGTAAACACCTGCTCCTACAGCACCCCATCCTAAGAAAGTCTTGCCAACAGCAACTAATACGCCGTATACGATCGGCCATATTACAAACAAAATAGCTGACGCTACAATGGATGCTCCGGCTGTTACAATGGCTACCGCACGTTTGCCGCTGAAAAATGACAACGCATCCGGAAGTTTTGTACTTTTAAACTTATTATAGCATGTAGATCCAATCAAACCTGAGATAATACCAATAAACTGATTCTGAATCTTGGAAAATGCCGGATCTGCTTCGCCTCCTGTTAAGCCGGCTACTGTACCGCTGCTTAACAGTGTTGTAATCATTAAAAACGAAACCAGGCCCGCAAGACCTGCAGTTCCGTCTCCATCATCAGACATTCCGACAGCAACACCAATCGCAAATAACCATGCCATATTATCAATCAGAGCGCCGCCCGCTTTGATTAAGAAAAGGCCAATGGTGTACATTGCACCTCCAGCTGTAAATCCGGCAACTTCACCAGCCATCGCCGCAGGCGCTAAAATATAGCCGATACCCATTAATATACCGCATACTGGCAAACATGCCACCGGCAGCATTAAGGATTTACCCAACCGCTGAAAATATTTCATCATAAAAACATACCCCCTTATTTTGGATGTTTTGACCTAGCAGCAAAATCATCCTATATTCTATAGATAGCCATTCGAAGCGCTTATCGTTGATAGATACCGCTTTTTTTGGCTCTTCTATCACATTATATACCTCCTCCTGCCATACCACCCCTTCCAGTTGTTATTGACTTTCCTACGCTGCCGCAAGGCATCTTTCCATCATCCTTAAATACAAAAAGCCAATCCTGACGAACTCCATTGGCTTTTTTCTTACTCATCTAAAAATGCATTTAAAAAGTCTGTTTCTATATGATATACACAAATCGTTTCATTTCTTATAACAATTATATTAGCAATTTACACAAAATATGTCAAGCAAATTTTAGAATTTATTTATAATTTGTTTATATTTCATTTAAAATACATCACCGATTGCTTTCATCACCCGCTTAAATGCAGACTGCTCTTTCGGTGCCGCCTCTTTATTTATGATCTGCGGCAGGCCGCTGACATTCAAAAATTCATCATATACACGGTCAACCGCATCCGCGCCAATAATGAGATGAATCTGTCCATTATTGCTGAAAACGCCTTTTACCCCATCAATATGCTCCAGCTTTTCCATATCCACCTTACTGTTATCTCCCGTAACAATCCGAAGCCTCGTCGCGCAGTGGTCCGCGCTTACCAAATTGCCCTTCCCGCCAAGGACATCATAAATTTCTCTGGCGCACTTTTCATAATCTGCTGTCATAATCTCTCCTCTTTTCTTTTTTTCACTTTCTAAATATAAAACAAATCCCCTGAAAAGTATACCTTTTTTTCATAGAAAATACGCAACTACATTTTCATACGGTCTGCGCAGTAAGGAACTGTTACCACTTCCTTCCAATGCAATAATCCTTCTGAATGATATTTCCAGATTATATTTCCAAAGTTCTGATACATTTTCTTAAACAATCCTTCAATGGCTGCAGTTCATCCTTTAAATACCAATTATTTAAAGTTATATTAAATTCTTCTGCATGATCTTTTCCGATTGTCAGAATACCCTCACCATTTTCCATCAATATTTTACTGGCTACCATTGTAGAAGTTCTCTTGTTTCCATCCCAAAACAGCTGCTGCTTACAGGCATATGCAAAATATTCTAACGCTCTGTCAACAGGACTCTGGATTCCCTTTATCCGTTCAATTTCTTTTAAAACATTTTCTTTTATTGGAATACTCGGTGTAAAATCACCCACTCCTACAGTTCCTTTTCTTAACACTCCCCATGCAAGACTTTCATTTCTTGATACATATTCGTTTATTTTACAAATGTATTCTAATGTCAGAGTTACATCCACCGAATTGATAACAAATTTCCATCCATCACGCAAATTTAAAACGGTTTGAATATCATCTACAGATATACCACTAACCACAGCTCCATCAATAATCGTCTGAGTTTGTGGAAAAGTCACATTGCAGCCTTCTATATAAGCTGTATTAAATACAAGTTCTGTAAATGTTTTTTTTGCCAAAAAAATATTTTGCTGCCTTGTAAGCATAAAAATCCCTCCAATTAGTCTTTCCTGTGATATCCTCCATTATAGCATTTCCCCATTATAAAAGCCACCAGGTTTTTCCCAGTGATGATCCCCCTTGTGCAATCCAGCCGCAAGGTGTATAATAACAGAAAGTTTGTTCGATCACTTAAGAAAGGACTGCCCGCTATGACGCAAAAATCCCGCACTTACATCGCTATTGATCTAAAATCGTTTTATGCTTCTGTCGAATGTACAGAACGCGGCCTGGACCCTTTGACTACAAACCTGGTTGTCGCTGATGCCGGCCGTACGCAAAAAACGATCTGCCTTGCTGTATCGCCGTCTTTAAAAGCATACGGCATATCCGGACGCGCCAGATTGTTTGAGGTCACAAAGCGCGTCAAAGAAATAAACGCAGAACGCCTGCGCCAGGCTCCCGGCCATACGTTTACCGGAGAATCTTTTTGTGACACGGAATTGAAACAATCGCCCGCGCTTGCCGTATCCTTTATTACAGCCATGCCAAGAATGGCATACTATATGGAATACAGCACGAAAATCTACAATCTGTATCTTAAGTATATTGCTCCGGAAGATATTCACGTGTATTCGATCGACGAAGTATTTATTGATGCTACCGGCTATCTGAATACATACCAGCTGTCCGCCCGAGGGCTTGCTTCAAAATTAATCCAGGAAGTCTACCTGGCTACCGGCATTACCGCAACCGCAGGCATCGGCACCAACCTGTACCTGTGCAAAATTGCCATGGATATCGGCGCAAAGCATGCCGTACCGGATAAGGACGGCGTCCGCATTGCACAGATTGACGAAATGTCTTACCGCAGGCTCTTTTGGACGCACCGGCCGCTTACGGATTTTTGGCGCATTGGCCAAAGCTCCGCCAAAAAGCTGGAAGAAATCGGACTGTATACAATGGGGGATATCGCAAAATGCTCCCTTGGAAAACCAACTGATTTTTATAATGAAGATCTGCTTTACCGGATCTTCGGCATCAACGCGGAGCTGTTAATCGACCACGCCTGGGGATGGGAACCGTGTACGATTGCCGACATTAAAGCGTATAAGCCCGCGTCAAGCAGCATCGGCTCCGGCCAGGTGCTGCAGCGGCCCTACCATTTTGACGAAGGCAGGCTCATTATACAGGAAATGGCTGACCTGCTCGCGCTTGATCTTGTTGATAAACAGCTTGTAACGGATCAGATTGTACTTACGGTTGGCTATGATAAAGAAAACCTGACTGATCCGCAGATCTTAAAGCTTTACCACGGCCCATCCACTACCGACCGCTATGGCCGCAAGACACCTAAGCATGCGCATGGTTCCAAAAATTTAGCGTGCGCGACATCGTCTGCAAAGCTATTAATGTCTGCCGCAACAGAGCTTTATGAAGAAATTGTCCATAAACAGCTGCTGATCCGGCGCATTTATCTGACCGCGAACCATGTCGTCAATGAACAAGACGCCGCACACTCCGCATCTTTTGAGCAGCTTGAACTGTTTACTGATTACGACGCGCTGCAAGAGCAGGAAACGCAAAAACAGGAAGTATTGGAGCGTGAAAAGAAAATGCAGCAGGCGGTACTGCATCTTAAGAAAAAATTTGGAAACAATGCCGTACTAAAAGGAATGGATCTGGAAGCACCCGCCACCTCCGCCGTGCGCAATGAACTGATTGGCGGCCATAAAGCATAGCAAAGGAATTTTTATGATGAATACAAAAAACGGCTCCATACACAATTATGACGATATTATCCATCTTCAGCATCCCGACTCTCCCTCACATCCGCGCATGCCGCTTCGGGAACGTGCGGCCCAGTTTTCTCCTTTTGCCGCCTTAAGCGGCCACCGGGAAGCGCTTCAGGAAACGGAGCGGCTGACAGATGAAAAAATACAGCTGGATGAACATACGAAAACGATCTTAAACCAAAAGCTGCAGCAGCTATTGGCATATACAGCGGATCCTCCTGAGGCTGTGATTACTTATTTTGAAAAAGACCTTAAGAAACAGGGCGGTTGTTATAAAACGATTACCGGCACCGTTGTAAAATTCGATACAGATAAACATACGGTTGTTATGAGAAATCATTTGGAAATACCTGCGGATGATATTATCGCTATAGAATCAGACATCATGTAGCATCCTCTGCACAAACCTCAAAATCCCTTGATTAAATTCTTTAAAAAGCGAAATTCATCCGTCCGATGAAAGCATACTGCACAGGATACCGGCGGCAGACACACACAGATACATACCTTACACACAAATCCTACACACCGCCCCCACGGTGCAAAGCAACAGCAAAAGCCTGCTGCCAGCGCTGTACCTGCAGCCCATGCAGCATTTACGAGCAGTCCTTTCAGCTTTTCTGTCCCCTTTCCGGTAAAATACCAACGAAATAAGATCCTGTTTTCTGCTGGAATGCTGATACACACGATTGTGATGATTGTAGCCAATATCACACCCTCCACGCCAATCCACCGCGCCAGCAGCACATTCAGCACAAGATTTGCCGCCATTTCAAGCACTGCCCCTATCCGCCCCTGATTCCACAATCCAATGCTTTCCCTCATGATCTTTATGACCATAATCTCGCCATGCAGATAAATATATACAGCAAACAAAATAACAGCCGTCTCTGACAGCCTGTATTCTGCTCCAAGCCATAACCCCACAAAGTCCTGGATTAAACAGCCATAGCAGACCGCAGCCCACGCAGACAAAAACGACAGAATAAATGCAGTTTTTTTATAAATGCCATACATTTCTTCCCGGCTGCCAGAAACGGCAAGATTTCCCACAGAAGGAAGAATAGATGCATAGAGAATGGTAAGCAGCCATACCGGAACAGACAGGATCATATAATAATTCTGATAATCAGACAAAATAATCAGTCCCTGATACGCAGATATTACAATGCTGTCAAACGCATTTCTGCTGATATCCCTGAACTTGTACACTGCAACCGAGAAAATATCATTTTTTAGCGCTTCTTTCACATCCTTTGAGATCGTTCCTTTCGGAAAATAATCCGGATATTTACAGCATGCAATCAGATTTCGCAGAATATTGCCAAGCAGTGTGCATAACGGCAGCATACAGACGCTGATCTGATAGTGGCCTGCCGCGATCAGAAACATCTGGCTGATGTACAAAAGGCCGAAAGTAACGGATGTTGTTATTGATTCATAATCTTTTCTTTGGTCTGCCGCGAAAATAATATTTTTGTAGGCAAAGATTGTATAACTGATCACCGTATTGATCAGATATAAGAAAAATATAAAATAAACATTGACACCCTGCGGCATATTCTGTGAAATGAAGCATTTGAAAAATGGCAATATCATTAGCCCAATGCTTAAGATGACCATGCCAACTACAAAGTATACTTTTTTATAAAAGTTAAGCAGGCTGCATACCTTCGCTTTGTCGTGTTCCGCAACCGGCTGATACAATCGAAATGCAAACGCATTGGCTACTCCCAGATCCGTCGCGCTTAGGACCGTTAATATAGAGGAACAAAGATTATTTAACCCCATATACTCACTGCCAAGATAGCGAATCGTACACGTTCTGACAGCAAAAGGGAGCAGTGTCCCAATCACCCCGTTGATCACCGCAAATATAATATTCCTGACGACATTATTGGTTCTTGTATTTTCCATTCCGTCCGTATTTCACTTCCAATCTCTGCATTTACCGCAGCCCCAGCCGAATCAAAAGAGGTCTTACTTTGCCGAAAAGAAACTTATCTTTCCATGTGACAGAAGCATACCGCCTGCACAATTCCATATATCCCCGTTCGTAATATACCTTCCAAAATGCTCTTCTCTTTTTTTGATCCTGACGCATGACACTTTCCTTTTTCAAATCTTTCAAAGGTTCCACTTCCATATAGTCCATATGTTTTTTCATGCAAGCAAAGAGCCTCTCTCCCTTTCCTGTATGAATCTGTACGATCGAAAGTCCTTGATTATCCCTCCATCTTTCAGGAAGGACCATTCTTTCCCAAAAATCGCCAATCGAAATATCAGCGCCGCTTCTTCCATTCGAATACCTGCAGTTTAGACAGGATTTCCTGCAGCACAGGCTGTTTCCTAAAAACCGGCTCCATCTGTGCAAAAGAAAGTCCGTATAATAATTTTTACCTGCTATACGCTGATACATGGAATATGTTTTCCATCCATATTTTTTATTCCGAAAAGACACTGCTTCTATCGTTCCTTTTGCCCGATAGGTCTTACATTCTTCTTCCCACAAAAGCGGACTCACTTTTCCGGAACATTTATAAAAATCTATCCACCATACATTTTCATCCTTAAGCCTTCTTTCCCTGCAGACAGCTTTCATTCCCGCAATCTGGCACGATGTTCCTGTAAACAGAACGGTCCTTGCGCTGCTTACATCTTTTAAAAAATCCTTGATGACGCTCTTCGGCATAAACGCATCTACATATTTGCTCCCGCGCATACGTTCTATATCTGAAAGATGTTCTCCTCTGCTATAGCGGACCTCATAATTTTTGTCAAATGCAACACCATACACAACCCCGTTTTGCCGGATGCAATGCTCTGCCATAACGCCAAAAATTCCGCCGGAAGAACTTCTCAGCAGCTTTTCTTCGTCAAGACATCTTGCTGCAAAAGTCTTTCCCTTCGGATTGACAGCCTGTCCCTGACTATGCAGGGCCGGGCAATACGCCGCGCATTTCCCGCAGTTCGTGCACAAGCGATCAGAAACCGCCGGATATGCAAAGCCTTCCCTGTTTCTTTTCATTTTTACCGCGCCGGCCGAACAGATCGTTTCACACGCCCTGCATCCCACACACTGATCTTCTGCAATCCGGCTCACATTATTGTTCTTCCTGACGGATTCTTTTCCTTTGCTTAGAACAGGATTGCTTTTATCCACGCAGCTTTCCAGCATATTTTTTAAATATTTTACAGATCTTTGTTTCATTGCCGCGATCTTTTTATCTGCATGCTCATACGAAACATCCGTGATCGTTTCTATTTGCATTTTTTTCGCATATTCTTCTGCATTCCCTATCACACGGTCCTGTAAATCCAGCTCCCGCAGCAGATCTGTAATACGTGAAGATGATTCCGTAAAAAAAGCCTGCGGCGTAATTTCCACGTAAAAGTTTTTATGAAAATGAATGGAAAACGCCGTTCCATGAAAACTATTTGTCACGATATATTCCGCACGCAGGAAATATCCCAGCCACTGCTTCGGCCCGACTGCGTTATTTTTCTCAATATCTCCGTAAATTTTCACAAGCTTTTGATGCTTAAACTGCGCCAGCTTTCCGGCAAACCTTTCTAACCCCACAGATTTGTCCAGCATATAAAGCAATACATACGGCTCCTCATAGACAGCAGATAAATCCGCAGCTTCTTTCCACTCTTCCTGCTCCAATAAAAATACTGGATCTAAAACCCATTCCGCTTTACGCCCCGTCAGCTTTTGTATCAGTCCCGCGCCTTCTGATTCACGGCATGACAAGTATTTGATTTTGCTCCAATATTTCAGATATTGTTTTCGATACTTCTTTGGAATCTTTTTCATGCCGACACTGGAAGCATAGCTTCCTTTTTTCTTCTGACATTTTACAAAATCCAATAAAAATGTTGTATCCAGATTCAGCCGACCGCAATTCCAGACCTGATCACTGCCAACTAAAAACAGGTCATATGCATCTTCGATTCTGCGAAGTTCTTTTCTTCCGATCCTGTTTGAAAAATCTGTCAGCAGCCAGAATTTTTCAAATTCTTTTGCAGAATCGGACGGCGCTGCCCTGCGCTGCGCAAAGACAATCTGTAAAAATTCTCTGATTGTCCAGGAAGGTGTATCATCTCTGCCTGTAATCCGATATAATATTTTTCGAAGCAGCCATATCATTGCATCCTTATAAAAGTTTCTATGATAATTTAAATATTCGCAGGAAATATTTTGTCCGCCATATTTTTTTACGGCAGATTGCAATGCATACTCCTGCAGGCTGCCGCCATAATTCAAATTATTGACAAAAGACAATAACGCAATTTTCATTCTTTCATTTCTCCATATCAACCGGGCGTAAAAGGCCACATACCATAAGAAGTCACATACCATAAGACTGGTTTTTCCTGTCTTTTCCAAGCAGTTTCCCGCAATACTGAACCATTACCTCAGCCAACACATACCATACAAATACCGGATGCAGCAAAAAAATCCAATGCCTGTAGCTGAAACACATCCTGATTCCGTCCCATATCGGAAACACGACGGATGCCGCATAAAATGGATATAAGTATTTTCTCCTGTTTAATTTTCCGTTTTTTTGCGCCTTATTTGCATAACCGGAACCTGCAACATCATAAATATTATTAATAATACGAAACTTGAGTTTACGGAAAAAAGTCTTAAAATCTGACGATGTATCATGCAGATGTTTATCTCCGTCAATATAACCAACAGAATGTGTATCGGTGATCATTCTTTCAAATAACGCAGAAGTCGTTTCTTTATCCAGACAATCCGCATAATGTGAAAAAATAAAACTCCGTTCCATAATTACGCCGCTGTCACCAATCGGTTTTATCTCATTTTTGCCAAAACAGGCAATATATTCTCCTCTTTTATTTCTTTTACACTTCTTTTTTATCAGTCCTTCCATACTGTCTGTATAAGTCCTGTAAACAAAACAGGAAAAAGGATCTCCGACTGCGTTCATATAATAACTGCAAGGCCTGCTGTGCTTTGGTGTAGACAGACCTATGGACAAACATTTCACTTTGGGATGATTCATAAAAAATTCATACCTCTTTTGAAATATCCGCCGATCGGGCAATATCTCATCCGAATCCATAATGCAGATATACTTCCCATGCGCATATTTTAATCCAATCGTTTTTGCAGGCTCCGGCAGACGGACTGGATTATCCAAAACCACCGCACCATATCTTCTCACAATCTTCCTTGTATCGTCCGTCGATCCACCGTCGATCACCAGCAATTCGATCCTGGACTGGTCAAAATCCTGCTGCCGAATACTTCCCAAAGCTTTTTTTATTGTCCGCGCAGAATTATAAGCTGCCATGACTACCGTAAATACAATCTCATTTCCCATTTATCCGCACTCCATTTCCACCAGCCGATACATTGGCACAATGCAATGCCCGTTCTCTTTTAATTCTGTAATTATTTTTTCAAGACACGCTTTCTTTTTCAATGCTGCGACATATGGATGGTCAAATACAACAACCTTTTCATGCGTATCCACAAAGCTCATAAACTTACGCAGTATCTCATGATCATCCAGTCCCAATGCTGCCTGATTTTCCCAAAAAGCAATTCCTCCCGGTTCTCCGCAAAGATTTACCGCAACCGTTCTTAATCCATGTTCTTTTCCTGTTACCTGATTGGTTCCCAGCCTATGTATGTCAGAAAAATATGTAAAACCCCGTTTCTTTAATATTTCCGCCAGGCCATTCGCAGATACAAAGCCAGGTGACGCAAATCCCTTCGGAGCAAAAGCCGGACAAAGCATCCGTACTGCATGCAAAGCCTTGTCAATCTCTGACGCGGTCCTTGCTGCGTCCCATTCCCATGCATGTTCCTGCCATTTTGCATGATTCATTCCTCCATGCAGGCCGACTTCATGTCTGGACGCAAGCAGATCACAGACCTGTTTTTTATATTTTAAAAGCTTGGGATTCGCAATTGCCGCATACATATACTGCAGTTTTCCTAACTTCTGGTACGCCGGAAGCATGTCGTATTTCTCTGTGCACTTTTTTCCGCCCATCATGGAAGATATCGTATCCCATACGCTGACGGCCCTGCCCGCATGCAGAAAAAAAGTAAACGCAACATCCTGTTTTTGGGCAAGCTCAAGCAGCACAGGCACTCCCTGCCTCATGCATACATGCGAGTCTATGTCAAACCGAAACACAATATAAGACATGACAGAAGCCTCCTTCTTCCCTTTTCCAACATTGCAGCCATTCCGTTCCCCTTATTTCCAATATTTTCTTGGAATCCGATAGACAGATCTGCGCTGACGTGCCTGATGCAGCAGTTCTTTTGCCAGATCCTGCATATCCGGTGTAAATCCGACATATATGCCATCCGGCTCATTTTTTACTAAAAATCCATGCTTCACCATCCAGTATTCACTGTAAAACATGGTGTAGAACCGGTACCAGTCAGGATCCCTCTCCCTGGTTTCCTTAAATATGACTTGATCTGCGTGCTGAATTGCATATTTCTGCGTATGATACCAATCCTTTACATACCATTCGCTGCCAAGCGCGTCCTCCGGATAGTTCATCATGGTACAGCTTAATGCCGCGGAAACACCCAGGTACAGTATTTTTGCATGATGATCTATGCAGAACTGCCAGGCGGAATGACCTGCCTGCGACGTATCGTCCAGCAAATTATTCTTCATCATCTCTTTTGCGTACCTGCCCTTTGCCGCCAGGGAATTATACGGAAATTCCGACCGTATTACATCCGGATATCTGCAAAATACATTCGGAAGCATTCCCGTCCATGCAAGCGTCTTTTTCGGATGATAATAAAGGATCTCATCCTTTCCCTGATATGCCCCGCACTTTGGATACGCAGCAAATACAAGCGTTCCCTCCTGTCCCACCAGCTCCAAAAGAAAATCAAGCACCTCTTTTGGCGAAACGCCGCTTTGTGCAAGCCCATCCATGCTGGAATGCACCAGCAGAATATCTCCCTTGTGAATCGGATATTCAAGGATCTGCTTTCTGACCTTTTTCCATAACTCCGGGTTCGTTTTCTCCCGGCTCCCACGGCTTCTGTTCGCATGACGCTCCTGTATCCATCTCTTAACCATCGGGAATTTCCATAGGAAGCGCCGAACGATAACCTCCAGCCACGGACATCTTTCTAAAATAAAAACAAGCAAATTTCCCATCATCAGCTTTCCTGCACATCCCGTACTAATTTTTCCAATGTCTCTACCGACTCAAAATATTCCGGAAGAATGTAGGCAGGTCCGATGATAAGATCAAATGCTTCCTCTATTTCTGAAACAATTTCCATAATTTCCACCGACTCCAGAATTCCGTCACTCACATACTGCGTTCCGGTGTAATTTGCGGCGGATGGACTCACTTTTGCAACAATTTCTTTCAGTTTTTCCGCATACATGCTATCAGTTCCTCCTTTTTTTATATTCTTTTTCCAACAATATCCTGTCGTATTTGCCATTTGCATTAACCGGAATGCTGTCCAGCCGAAATATATCATCCGGCTGCATATATTTTGCAAGCTTTTTTTGCAGGCTGTCACGCACCTTCTCTTCTTCAATGCTTCCAACATAATACAGTCCAAGCTTCTCAGACGCTGCGTCATAAATGCATACGCCATTCTGAACCTGGGGAATTGCGGCTGCATTCGCCTCAATCTCTCCCAGTTCAATCCGGTAGCCCATCCTCTTGATCTGAAAATCCTTTCTTGAGACATACAGCAGTTCGCCATATTCATTGTATCTGCCGATATCCCCGGTGCGGTAAATGGTTTCCGGATAATGTGTGTTTAAAGGATTCTGGCAGAAAACCCGCGACGTCTTGTCCCAGTCATCATAATAGCCATAACCAAGAAAAGATCCCCGAAAGCAGATTTCTCCTTCTTCTTTGCATTTTGCAGGCTCATCGTTTTCATCTAACAGCAGAACATCACAATTTTTAAAAGGCATCCCGATCGGCAGGGATTCCTCATCCTGAAATGTGCGGTTCACAATATAATAAGTACCGGTATCCGTAATCTCTGTAGGACCATACAAATTTGCAAATAGGCAGTCCGGCAAATACCGGATCCAATAATTCAGCTGTTTTACAGGCATTACTTCCCCTGCAAATAAAATCTTTGTAAGATATTTTGGGAGAATTACAGAAAAAGCATTGCGGTTTGCAACAATATTCATTGCAGCCGGAACCCAATAAATCGCATTCACCTGATGTGCATTCAAAAATTCAACCAGTCTGACCGGAAACGCAAAATACATTTTCGGAACAATTACCAAAGTCCCACCCGCTCTGACTGTTACAAAAATGTCCAAAACTGACATGCTAAAATAAAACGGTGTCTGGCTCCCCATTACAAGCTCCTCATGCAAATCAAATGCTTCCATCACAGATTCCGCATAGTTTATGACTGATCTGTGCGAAACGACCGTTCCCTTTGGAACGCCGGTTGAGCCGGATGTAAACAGCATATACGCCGGATCGGCATCAATCATTTTTGCTAATGTCTCCTGGATCCTAATCTCATAAATATCCTGTTCTTTCATGTCATCCATCAGCAGAATTTCAGAATATATCCCCGGACAAGATTTCAGATTTTCAGAATTTTTTCTGTCTGTCAGGATCAGCTGCGGAGACATTGTTTTTAAAATTGCCGCGGTTCTTTCTGCCGGCGACTTTGTGTCCAATACGCAATACATCCCACAACTGTACAGTATTCCAAACATCGCGGTCAGACACTCAATACTCTTATCCAAGTAAACGGCTATTCTGCCTTTTGTGACATTCCGTTCCAGAATCATGCTCCCGATCTGCTTTGCATTCTTTTGGAACTGCAGATAACTGATACTTTTGTTTTCCTCTTTGAAAATAATCTTATCTGGTGTCTTTTTCACCTGTTCTTCTAAACAATCTAATAAATTCATACCCTTCTTCCCTTGTTTGTATAAATATTACAGATACGCCCGGCAAGCTTCCGATACATGTTTCTGTCAGACCTTCTAAGGTGAAAGAAGCCTGACTGAACGACCTGCTCATGGCATAACGGGTTATAATAAATAATTGTGATCTTTCTGGGATTTGCCTCATAACTGTCTTCAATTTTCTGCATTACCCGGCGCATGGTTTCCTTGCCAAATGGATTATACAAATAAAAATAATTATAATCTTTGTATCCTTCAAAGCTTATAGCATCTCCATGAATAATGCTGCAATTTCTTTTCAAAATCTTCATATTTCTTTCCGCACAGTCAGCCAAAGCTTTGGAATACTCAATTCCGTCACTTCTTCCAAATCCTAATTTGTCAAAATAAAAAACCATTTTCCCTTTACCGCAGCCGATATCCAACATACGATCTTCTCTGGATATGGATAAAGCTTTGATCATTTTGGAATCTGTCAAAACACTTGCCTGATAGCCAACATAATCCGTACCGTTTGCCCGTACCCCCCCCCGTTTCAAATTTGACATTGAAAAATCAATCTCTTTTCCATACTTTAACTGTCCGATCCAGTGATTGAGCCGCTCTGTAAAAAAATGGTCCAGCTTCATTAAAAACAGCTTGAAAAACATCCGCCATACGCTCCTTTATAAATATTTTTGCATATCCTAAATCACATCTGACACAAAGCATCACAGATCATTTTGCTCGGACTGCACGTTTCAACCAGACATTCTCTTTCGTATTTCTTATAATGCTCCGCAAATGTTTTCATATGATCTGCTTTTCCCGTATACATGACTGCATTTTCTCCGATCCCCTCCTGCCTTTCTGTCGCCTTGCGCAGAATCAGGCATGGCTTGCCCATATAATACAGCTCCTCCTGATTGCTGCCGCCATCTGTGATGACATATTCTGACCCATCCAAAAGCTTCATAAAATCAAAATAGTCGACTCTTGGCAGTAAAAGAAAGTGTCCGTCTTTTTTCAGACTATCCAAAATACCCAATTCCCTAAACTTATTTTCTGTTATTTTATGAAGGATCAGCACACATTTTCTTTTCTCAGCGCATAGCCTGACCTGCCGCATCACCTGCCGGACAAGCTCATGGTTCATTAAATTTTCCTGCCTGTGCATCACAAATACAAAATATTCCTGCCCTTGTATGTCCTGCACTTCTTTGGTCCTTACTTCGATTCTTCTGGAAAAAGACAGGCTGTCCAAAATCGTATTGTATCTGGTATTTATTACGATTCCACACGCGTTTCTTAAATGATCTGCCGGCAGTTGTCCAGGCGCAAAATGCAGTCTCGCGATTCTGCTTGTGATCAGTCTGTCGATTTCTTCCGGAAACGGATGAAACAGATGGTGCGAGCGAAGTCCGGCCTCTACATGGCAAACCCTCATCCCAAGCTTTTTCCCGACAAATGCACCCATCATTGTCGACACCGTGTCTCCATGCACAATCAGATCTGCGCCTTTCAGCTCCTTTTGGGCAAATTGCTGTCTCATCATCTTTGGCGCTGTTTTTTTTACCGCAAGAAACCATTTGAGCAATCCCGCTACACTTTTATGTATATCCGCTTCTGACGACAATGCAACATATTTTCCTGTCATTTGCATGAACTCCATGATCCTGCTCTTTTTCAGATCATTTTGTCCTGTTGCGATCATATGGCATATTCTCCCGGCCTTCTGGCATTCCAATATTATAGGAAATATTTTTATCAGCTCTGCTTCCGTTCCAAGGAAGAAATATAATTGTTTTTTCATTTTCTTTTCATTCATAACTTCTCTTCCTTCGAAATATAAATAGGTCTTTTCTTCACTTCCATGTAGATCCGCGCAAGATATTCCCCGATCACTCCCAGCAGCAATATGATAATGCTTCCCAGCATTAAGACCGCGAACATGATCGAAGCATATCCCGTACGCGCCCCGCCTGCATGCATTGCGCTGACAAAGATCATGCTTCCGTAAATAAACGCGAGAACCATTACGAAAAAACCCACATATACTGCGCCTCGCAGCGGCGTAGTCGCAAATGACATGAAACCATTCACCGCATAACGCAGCAGTCCTGAGAAAGACCATTTTGTCTCACCTGCCGCGCGCTCCACATTCTCATACGTAATCCACTTTGTCTGAAAGCCAACCCATGCAAAAATTCCTTTGGTAAAACGGTTCGTTTCGCTCATGGACAAGACCGCATCTACAAATTTCCGGGACATCAGACGATAATCTGTTGTCCCCTGCTCCATCTGGGTCGCCGTCATCCTGCTGATCACCTGGTAAAACAGCCTGGAAAAAGCACTGCGGATCCATGGCTCTCCATGCCTGTCTACCCTTCTCGCACCGCAGCACTCATAACCTTCTTCGATTCCCTTTATCATCTCTGCCAGCAGCTTTGGCGGATGCTGCAGATCTGCGTCCATAAGCGCGATATAATCTGCTTTTGAATTCTTTAACCCCGCATAAATAGCTGCCTCCTTTCCGAAATTTCTCGCAAAGGAAATATAATGCACCTCATCTGCCTGCGCCTGGCTGCATACATCCTTGATACGCAGCAATGTATGATCTTTGCTGCCGTCATCGACAAATAAAACAGATATCCTGTAACCCTGTATACGAGCAGCTACCCTGTGAACTGCCTGGTAGATCAGCGCAATACATGCTTCCTCGTTATAGCAGGGTATCACTACTTCAATATGTCTTTTTTCCATAATGATTCCTTCTTTTGCTTTCAATTATGGCTGCAATTCTTTGTAAATGTAATTTAGAACATCATCATGAAACTCTGTTAATTCATTTATAGATTGCATCTCTTCATTTTCTATTTTCACTTTATCTATTTTTACAGCAAGTGTTCTCTTATCTTCTGTATTCGGAGTTTGTAAATCCTGCATAGAAAACCTTATTACAAGCCTGTCTTGATCCAAAAGCTCCTTAGGTATATCGTAAGTAACAGTACCTCTCTCCGGCATGCCCTGTGCGATCAGCGTGTCATTCGCATAAACTTTTAACTCGTTATATGTGAAGACAGCTACGTAATTTACAGACAGCTTGATATCATTCTGTATTTTACCCGCAAGCGAAAAAGATAACTCTGCATTTTCATCCTCGATCCAGCATCCGTCTGTCTCAAAGAAAGAAAAACCAGATGACACATAAGATAAATGATCTGTTTTTCCATAAATAAATTCTATTTCGTTTCCAATGGCATAAAAGTTGTCATCATAATCCAAAATATTCTTTACGATATTTTCAGATATAGCCTGAAAATAATCTGTACCGAATGTGTTAACGAGTTTTTGCTTATAATTGCGCAGGGAATAATAAATCCATGTATCATTACTATGCACAACTACAGGTGCACCCAAAATGCGGTCCAATTCACTGAGCACTTCCTGATACTTGTCCTCTGTGTAACCTGCTTTATATAATGCAATACCAGCAAAATCTGCTGCAGCAGCAATTCTCATTCTCGGTTCCATAGAAAATCGACTTATATGCTTCAGCCATAGATCATTCTCACTGTATTCCGGTGCTCCAACACTCCACTGCAAACCATTTACATGGCAATTAGGTAAATTTACAGGATAGGTATCTTCTATTACTGTTTGTTGAAACTCGTCAGAATAAGCATATGGCATCTGAAGAATTTTCGCTCCTGCTCCTTCAAATTCTTCTATTTTATCAAAAAAATTTTTATCCTCATACCATGCATCCGCTTTTGTACAATATTGTTCATCATCCTCTTTAATTTCTGCAGGTATTTGATCGTATATTGCAGTAACTAAAATAAAAAAACTCAAAAAAACTTTTACAAAGAACCTTTTATCCACTTGCCGAAACAACTCTGCTATACACAGAATAGAAAACGCTGCTATAAAAAAACTCATGCGGTTATATGTACGAAAACTAGCCGTAATAACACCTACAATATCTGCCAATCCACCAATTGTTGCCACACATATCAAAAATAAATTTAATTTGCCAATCTGAACAATTCGATTTTGTTCTTTATAAAAAAACACAGCTAAAATGCTTACAACAAATCCTATACTCATGATCAAGCCAAGCGTTGATTTTGCATTCTCATTTTGAAAATGCAAAAAATTAGAATCATACCAGTTCCTTATATTGGCAAATACTGAATTATTATGTCCTGGAACCGGAAGTAAGAGCTGGATTATTTTCATTCCATAAAATTCTATATCAGATATCACTCTCGTTGATGCAATATCTGTAATTGCATTAGAACCTAAAAACTTACTTAAAATTTCTGGAAATATACCGCAAATAAAAAGACCAATTCCATCAAAAACTAATAATAACCCTCCATATAATAGTTCCCTTACCCTTGCACATGATGCGGCTCCAAGCAATGCCGAAAAAAATATAATAAATGCTGAAAAAAAGCCATAATACAACGTACAACCCGTGATTAAATATATAAAAACTATTGCACACACGAATTCTTTTTTTTCCAAGCTGAGCCAGAAATTTTTTACATTTATTTTTTCATTTTTCCACTCTTCTTTACAAAAAGAACCTTCTATTAATTTTATAGAAACAATACAGATTAACGGGAGAAAAAAACTTGATCCAACCGCATAATGTTCTACTCCTCTTAGCCAATGCCCTGGCAAAAGCGCATACACAATTCCAAGCGTCATGGAAATAATATAATGATATTCAAGTCTTCTTAACACAAAATACATTACCATTGCTGTTAATGGGTATGTACAAATATAATATAAATTCATTACCATTCCCGATTCATTCACAAAACATGCAATAATCTTCATCATGAAATTCGGAATAACTGCTTCAAATAATGTAAAACTATTACTGACTCCTATCGGTAAAGCGTATGTTTTCGAATTTATTCTGCTCTCTCCTTTTATATAATTTGCACAATCTATTAAAAATCCCGTCGCATCTCCTGCTGCGTTTAAAGGAACATTCCAATCTCTATGCCACAATCCATATGCTGAAATCATAACGATAAGCGGTATAACCATAACTATAACGGTACATAAAATCTCTTTCGAAATATTTTTTCTTATCCTCATTAAATAATTCCTTTCATGAATTTCGAGTTTTAAATCGTCAGCCTCTGAATAAAAGCATTGCAGATTTTCTTCCAATCGTACTGCTCCTTCACGCTCCTCCATGCGTACTCCACCTTTTCCTGCATCTTTGCCAAAGAAAATTCCAAAATATGCCCCGGCATATCCTCAACCGCTGCAACGATCATCCCCTTCTTATCCTCAATCCCCCTTGCTCCAAATTCGGTCGTAATAACAGGAATTCCAGCCGCCATATAATCAAACATTTTCAGATTTGTTCCTGACCCTGACATCATCGGATTCAGTGCAAAATCCACAGTTTCGAATATTTTTGCCTTCGCTCCCTCACTGACGACCCCCAGCAGTCCGACATTTTCCGGTAGTTTTTTTCCTTTAAAAAAATCACATTGACTCCCCATCAGCAAAAACTGTATTTCCGGACATTGCACAGCGATTTCAAAGATCCTTTCACATGCTTCCAGATTCGGCTGATGCCAGCTGCCCATAAATACCCCTATCGTATTCTGTTCCAATCCAAGGCGCTGCTTATTTTTCATTCGCTGTTCAACTGCAGTAAAGCACACTTGTTCGCAATCAGCCCCATTTGGCACCAAAACCATCTTATCCAATGGCGTGCCATAGCATTTATGTAAAGCAAGCTGATCTTCTGCGGAACAGGTGACGATAAATTCACTTTTGTCACAGCATTCTTTTTCTATATCGTAAACTCTTTGCAGCAGTTCTTCTTTGATTGAACTATCCGGCAGCATGCATTTTTTCATTGCAAATTCTATATTATGAGCCTCATATACAAAAGAACGCCCGCATAAATAATTCCTAGCTTCATAATAAAGATACGGATGCGAAATAATTACCATATCACTTTTTTCTACAGATTCTCTCAGTCTTTTCCCATATTCCGGTGTATATCCGGATAATGTAATCATTGCGATATCTGTGATCGGCAATTTGGCCTTCTTCTCCATTTTCCATTCCAGTTCCTGATGTTTTCCGGACTTTGGAATACGGATTTCTTTTAATCCCTTTGCAATGAAGCCTTCATAACTTTTCTGGTCTGCCCCCGTAAAGGACACAATGTCAACATCATAGTCTTTTGCGATATTTTTATACAGATGATAGATACGGGCTTGTCCTCCGCCCTGTGGAGGATAGATCGGAAATGTAGAGGTAACTGTGATCCGCGCCCTCTTGCTGTTTTCGCATTCCTTCAAATCCGTGCTGTCTGCATAACTTCCGTTTAATAATTTTTCCACTGCGTTTTCCCATGTAATCTCTTTTACTTTTTCAAATGCATTTTTTCCCATCCGTTCAGCTTCCAGCGGATGTTCCGTTAAAAAATCTATTTTTTCTGCAAGCGCCTTCTCTTCAAACCTCGTAATAAATCCAGTCTCGCCTTCTGCTACAAATTCTGTAGGCCCTCCTGCATCCGCAGTCGTAATTACCGGTTTCTGATGCAGCATTGCTTCGATTGTAATCAGTCCATAATCTTCGTCGAGCGGAAAATACGGTATTACCAGGCTGTCTGCATAGTATTTTTCCAACGTGTCAGCATCTACAAATCCAAGAAAATGTATACGCTGATCTTTTTTTGCAAGTGCCTCCCACTCCTCTTGTTTCGGGCCGGTTCCTGCAATATAGAGCGGAATGTCGCTTTTTACATATTTCATGGCCCGGATCAGCATGTCAATTCTCTTTGCCCCGTCTAAACGGCTTGCCACAAAAATATGCTGCTGATTTCCTTTATTTCTCTTTTTTAATACGGTAGGCGGATATACAACATCTATACGGCAGTTTGGCGGATAATACTCTTTTCTGTACTTCACTGTTTTGGAAATCGCATAGATATGTTTCATGCCTTCCTGCGACAATGCCATATGATCTAAATAATGAACGATTTTTCTTATCAACGGACCAGGAAATTTTAAATATGGATCAGGTATGCTTCTTTGCTCTTCCAATGAGAAAAGCAAATGAAAAAAGTCTTCCAGATCATCCATCTGCCTTCTCTCTTCCATAAAATCCAGCACCTTATTTACGTATGAATTTGCTCTTTCCACTTCTTTGGAAAGCCCGAAGCAATGATACGTGTCATACAGCCCCCGCAATGTATGTATCATATAGCAAATACAGTTAGGATGACGGATCATCCAGGACGGATATTTGGTCGTAATCACAAAATCAAATTGATCCAAACGCAAACGATAAAAATCATAATAGGAATGCAGCAAGCTCCAGAAATCAGACTCTCTGGACGGTAATTTTATCAGCTCTGCCTGATGCGGCGTTATTTGATTCATTGCCTCACACAGACCCCACATCAGATTTTCGGCTCCTCCAATGGCAAATGGAACCGGACTTGGACCTACAACTGCTATTTTCATTGATTTCTCTCCTGGTTTTTACTTTACAGCTATCACAGCATAGTTTTGCCTTCCAAATAAAAGATCGGAAAGCAGATTCATGCCGTCATTAAATTCACTTAAATTCGAACTTGTCTCACAAGAAAGCAGCGGCAGACGATAGTCGCTTTTACTCTCTTCCGTAAACAAAAGATCCACTTTTTGAAAACCTTCCCGTTTTAACAAATATTCCATTGTTTTTGCATGCACCGGTTTCTGATGCGAAGGGTCCATATAAAAAGCGTTCATATAAATGGATAAGCACATTGGATTTGGCGTTTCTAATATCAGGCATCCGCCTTGTTTGAGTTTCTCATATGCCAGATGACATAACGCCAGCAGCTGCCCGGTTGAAAGATGTTCGATCAATTGTGCCGCAAAAATACCATCCACGCTTTCCTTTTCCGTATTTTCAAGGAAACGAATGGCATCGTCCTGTCTGACGTCCAGTCCTTTTGCCTGACAATATGCCACAAACTCCTCATAGGCATCTATCCCAATCCCTTGAATGCTATTTTCTTTTAATAACTCTAAAAATTCTCCCCGTCCGCATCCCAGATCTAAGACAAGCTCTTTTTCCAGGAAGTATGGAATGTATATGGATTCCGCCTCTTTGATCTGCGCTCTGCTGCCCCTAAAATAATTTTCAAAATCAAAATAATCCATTTCAGCATATACATCTGCATTTACCTGATCCGTATGTTTCATGCTCACTTTATCCATTCCTGCATGTTCTGTATGCGGCAATGCGAAGCGGAGTCTTGTATTTCTGAAAAGGAGCATTTCATCTTCTGTATGCCGCTGTTCGATCTGATGGATCATTTTTGCATATTTGTCTTGCACTTCATTCAGGATGTCTGTCTGCCGAAGAATGGCTGCTTCCATCCTTGCTTCTATCCTTGCTTCCATCCTCGCATGCTGCTCTTCTGCCTGCTTTAAGCTCTTTTGCTCCAAATTTGTTATGATTTCTTCCAGTTCCAAATTTCTGTTTTCTAAATCTGCGATCTTTTCTCCCTGTATTAAAATTTTATTTTCCTGCTCCAATATTTTTTCATTACAGGAAGAGACAGAATCTGTCCCAGCAATAAACTGACTTGTAACAACTTCATTATTGTATAATGCATTGACAGCCGCTGTGGTATTTGCATTAAATGTATTCTGCTCCTCTACCACAGGCTGTAAAAGAAAGCGGCAGGCTTTACGGATCAAACGCTTTATAAAAATAATGAGTCTGCAAAAGTGTCTGCGATGGCATATAATTTCATGCTCACAAGATGTCTGATAGGTTACATTCATCTGCTCCTTCCAATGCTGCAATTCTTCCATATCAAATACGCCGTTTTGAAGATCCCTGTCCTGCTGCGGCTGTGTATCTTTTAAGAATATATCAACAACCTCATTCAGTGTCTTTCTGTCAGAAACGATATTCTCATTTTCTCCCTCGATCTGGCTTAAGATTCCTTTGACCTTGTCTGCAGAAGCGCTCATTATTTTGTCAACTCCTTTACAACATTGTTCCATGTTATATTCCTATCGTTTAATCGTTTTTTAGATTTTGCTCCTAATTCCTGCGCCATAACCTCCGACTGCGCGAGCTCGTCGATTCTTCCGGCAATTTCCTTTGCGTCCGGCGCTGCAATCAAACCATTTTTATAATCTTCTACAAATTCAAGCGGCCCTCCGCTGTCTTTCGCTGTAATCACTGCTTTTGATGACGCCATAGCTTCTAACGTTATATAGCCGTAATCTTCATCAAATGGTATATACAGTACGGCCTTTGCTTTTGCATAAAGTTCAAACTTTTTTTCCTGTGTAACATAGTCAAAATATTTTACCTTTTTCTGCAGCTTATGATTTTTAATAAAATTCAGCATCTTATCTTTTTCAATTACATTGTCTGCTTTCCCGACAATATACAGCTGCACATCCGACTTCGTATAGGACATTGCTTCTAAAGCCAGCATCTGGCGTTTTGTAATGTTTATTCTGCTTGGCATCAAAATATAGTTTTCATAGTCTGTACAATAAAATTTCTCCATATCCGGACATGGATGATATAATGCCTGTGATTCGATATGGTTATATTTTCGCATCCGTTTCGCAACATTTTCAGAATTGGCATAAATTCTGTTAGCTTCATTCAGATACAGATTATCCGCATTCTGTACAATGCTCCTTATATAGCGCCCTTCCACGGTATCCTTTAAGTTGGAATATTCCGTGTTAAATAACTCGTATGCTGCCCTATGCTGATGTAATGCCCATACAATCTTGTTTGGATGCGGGATATAATACGCAGGAAATTTTAATGCAACATTTAAGTCTATTCGCCCTGACCACGAATTTGTCAAATCAAACAGACGTGAAGCAATCACATGATCTTCAATGCATGAGATCGGTGTATCCATAAATGGAATGGTTACAATTTCCGCCTCGTGGCCTGCCTGTATAAATGCTTTTTTCAGATTATGCGCATGCAGCTCAGCTCCTCCAGATACGAATGGAGCCTGTACCGTAGTAATTGCTACTTTCATATTTCCTCTCTTTCAAGACATATTCTTTTGCCACCATTTTCTCCATCTTTATTTCCTTTCAAGCTTTTTTCCATCCGCAAACCATTGATGCCGGATACGGCTGATTCCAGCTTCATCATAAGCGTTCAGCATTTCAAACACTGCAGCATCATAGATATGATGATACGTCAGTCCAAATTCATCATGAAACGCAATATCCATCCGATATCTGCCTCCCAGCAGCAAAACCGGTGCAAGCTCAGCTCTGACAACTCCATGTCTGTGTATCGGGATGCTTTCCAATTTATCAATAAAAGTGTTGCTGCCATAACAATCAGTGCCATCACTGCGGAAAATATGAAAGCCGGCCTCACTTTTCCTGATCGAAGCATTTCTGCACTCATACTCTATATTTATAATAATCGCTGCACCGACAGAAAATGTATTTGATCTATGCCCGTTTTCATCTGACAATTCCACATGCGTAATTTTTATATCATAATTTCCGACTTCCTTCTGCTTCTGTATCCCGGCATTTTCTGTCATGCTGTCTGTATGTTCTTCTGCTTCCTTTTCCTGCTCGGTTCTTGTCTTTCTTTTCCTGCCCATATGATCCAGATAAACCGGATGAACCTCCCTTGGCGTTCCGCACCCTTTTATGATACCGCGGTCCAGCCAGATACTTCTGTCGCAGATCTGCTCAATCTGCGACAGCGAATGGGACACTAGTACGATCGTAATACCTTCCGCCTTTATCTCCCGCAGCCGTTCAAAGCACTTCGCCTGAAAATTCGCATCTCCTACCGCCAGAATCTCATCAATCAGCAAAATATCCGCTTTTACATGGATTGCTACGGAAAATGCCAGCCGCATATACATCCCGGAAGAATAGGTTCTTACCGGATTATCTATAAATTCTTCCAGCTCAGAAAACGCAATAATCTCATGCAGATGATCATCAATTTCTTTCTTTGTCAATCCAAAGACAGATGCATTGATATAGATATTTTCCCGTCCGCTCAGATCCGGATGGAAGCCAGCACCTAACTCGATCAAGCTGGAAACTCTGCCCTGCATCTCAATCGTTCCGGTATCCGGATACATAATTTTGGTCAGTAGTTTTAACGTAGTGCTCTTTCCGCAGCCATTATGCCCGATCAGTCCTACCGCTTCGCCTTTTTTCACTTCAAAGCTGATTCCATTAAGTACCTTGCGCTCCTCATATGCCCTGCGCCTGCGAAAAAGCGTTTTTTCCTTCAGCGTATGTCCTTTGTCATAGTAAACCTTAAATTTTTTTGTAATTTCATGTACCTCGACTGCATTTTCCGGATTCATCTGCATGACCTCTGCAATAGTCCAATCTGAATTTCCTGCTCCACGAGTCTCATATCACTCTTTACCATGCGCTCGACCAGCTTTTCAAAAGAAATCTCCCGTTTCCACCCAAGCTCCTGCTCCGCCTTGGCCGGATTGCCCCACAGCAGTTCAACCTCAGCCGGGCGAAAAAAGTCCGGATTTACCTTAACCAATATTTTGCCGCTTGCAGCATCTCTGCCTACTTCATGAACGCCTTCACCTTCCCAGACCAGATCAATATCCACACACCTGAATGCTGCCTGCGCAAACTCCCGCACCGTTCTCGTCTCATTAGATGCAATGACATAATCTTTCGGTTGACTGTTCTGCAAAAGCATCCACATTGCATGCACATAGTCCTGCGCATGGCCCCAGTCTCTCTTTGCATCCAGATTTCCCAGTTCCAAAAGCTCCTGCACCCCCTGCTTGATACATGCTGCTGCATAGGTTATCTTACGGGTAACGAATTCCCTTCCTCTGCGCTCGCTTTCATGATTAAATAAAATGCCGCTGCATGCGAACATTCCAAAGCTTTCACGATAATTTCTCGTAATCCAGTAGCCATAGAGCTTCGCAACTCCATAAGGGCTTCGCGGATAAAACGGTGTCCTTTCCGTCTGCGGCGTCTCCCGGACCCTGCCGAACATCTCAGACGTTGCTGCCTGGTAAAATCTTGCCTCCGGCTTCACCGTACGGACTGCATCCAGCACATTTGTCACACCAAGCGCATCAATTGCGGCAGTCGCAGCCGGCTGTTCCCAGCTTGTTCCTACAAAAGACTGTGCAGCCAGATTGTATACTTCATCCGGCATCGAGATCTTCATCGCATGAATCAGTGAGGTCAGGTCTGTCAAATCCGCATAAATAAAATGAACCTGGCCTTTTAAATGCTCCGCATTTCCATAATCGGCAGCGCTTTTCCTGCGGATGATCCCGTATACGTCATATCCTTTATTCAGCAGCAGTTCCGCAAGATAGGAACCATCCTGGCCGGTAATGCCAGTAATCAGTGCTCGTTTCATTTTGGCACTCCTCTCATCAAAATATTTATAAGAAAGCTATTACAGCTCCTCTGCAAAATGTCTTTGCAGTCGCTGAAATACCATCCATCCGATCAGCAGCATCACAAGCCCGATCAAAAATGCAGACAATAACGTCTGCAGCTTCGGCACTTTTCCATAGTACAGAATATCGCGGTATGCCACGATAATATAAGTCATGGGATTTATGGAAAAGATCCATCTGACTTCATCCGGAACCTGCTCGATCGAATACATAACCGGCGTTAAGAACTGCCAGGCCATGGAAACAATGCTTAAAACATATTCCAAATCACGCAGATATACGGTAACCGCGCTCATAATCATTGTAAATCCAAGCGCCAGTCCGTACTCCACAAGCATAACAACCGGCAGACACAGAACAGCCAACGGCTCCGGCGTATACCGTGCACAAAACAATACTGCAAATATTACAAGAAAGCTGAGCAGCATATTAATAAACTGGCTTGTCACATAAGAAACCGGCAGCACCTCTCTCGGAAAATAAATCTTTTTCACCATATCCTGCTGTGCCAATATACAGCTGGCACCTCCAGTCAGTGACGTACTGAAAAAAATCCATGGTATCAAAGCTACAAACAAAAACAGATAGTAATCTTCAATGCCGGCTCTCATAATCACGGAAAATACCATCGTATATACTGCAAGCTGAAGCAGCGGATTTAAGAAAGTCCATAAAAAACCCAGCGCAGAGCCTTTATATCTGCCTTTTAAATCTCTCTTCACTAATGAGAAGATCATCTCACGATATGTATAAATTTCTTTTATTCTATCTGCTGTCATTTCCTGCACACCCACATCCTGTCTGCCTGTACACAAATCTTTTCATAAACATATTAATAAAATCCATCCCCGTTTTTCATAATGTCCGCTACCGATTTCATAATCCGAATATACATTTTGTAGTTATCCCCATCCTTTTGCTCTGTCTCTCCCCACATATCCCGGATTTCCATTTCCAAAGGCTGCGCAATCCCAAACAGCAGCGCATCCGCATTTGCCTCCATTTCTCTGCACATGCCGGCAAATGTGTCCAGGCTCATGCTCCTTGTCCCTCGTTCAATCTGCCCGATAAAGCCCGGACTGACACCGCATCTTCTCGCAAGTTCTTCCTGTGACCAGCCTTTCGTTTCCCGAATTCGGCGGATTCTTTTCCCTATTTTTGCGTAATCCAGCTCCTGCATATCCCAGCCTCCCATCGGCAGCTCACATATTTTTCTTCTGTCACTTTGTTTGTCCGATTTTCTTTGTCATCTTCTCAATAAGACTTCGACTATCATGCATAACAATTCTCTACAAAATGTTATGCGGAATAGAACTGCTGTATCTGCTTTACCCGCTGATATAGGGACTTTCGGGTATTTTTATTAAATACACGTTATTATATGGCAAAATTTGCTATTCATCTCTTTCTTAACAGCTTATTTAACTATTTTTTGTTATATATTACTGAAATTAAAATGTGATTCTGACAAGTTATTGTTTTATATTACTAAAATTACTAATTTTTCTTGCAAAAACATGCAAAAGCGAATAGAATACTATTAGTCACTATTTAACGAAAAAATATATACTATAAGGCAATATTCCGCATAACATTTTGTAGAGAATTGTTATATTTAAGAACATACCATCGGCGGTAAATATCCGTGACACACAAAATAAAAAGAGCGGTAACAAACCCGCTCTTTCATTGTTTCTGCTGTTATTCGGTTTTTCCCCTGTCTTTTCCATCATTCTTGTCATCTCGAAGCTCTTTGACTTTTCGTTTTGCATCGTCCAAATCTTTGCAACCGTCGAGAATCATTTCAAACATCTGAAAGATTTTGTCGAACTGTTTGTCTGTCATAAAGTCCATTTTCATTCCTTCCTTTGCAAAGTTTTACTTTTTCGGACTGCAAGATATACTGTTCATACTTGTTTCAATGAGATGGTTTTGCATTGCTCGTTCATTTTTCCTTTGGTTGGTTGATTTCTTCATCCTTTTTTTTGGTGTCCTTGTCTTTGCGTTGTTTAATCAGTTTTTCGACCTTTTCTTTCGCTTCGTCAATATTCTCACATCCATCAAGAATCATCCCCACCATTTCCAGAATTGTTATAAACTGCAAGTCTGTCATAACTTCCATGTATTCTCCTTTCTCCCTTTCGGGTTATTGTCCGCTGTTTCCTTTGGTCAATTATATTATAGCCAATTCTTTCTCCACTTCTTCTTCCGAAAAGAAACCATGTTCCCGGATTAATTTTTCTGCTGCATCCATTTTCTTCATAAAAACCTTAAATGCACTGTCTTTCAGATTATCGGCATCAGCCAATTGCTCTACAAAACTTTCCACCATTCTATAGCTTTCCTTTGGAAGCAGGTCTATTTTTCTTGCAAGCTCTGCTGTTATCATATATTCCACCTCTCATTTCCCATATCGGACGCCATTGTATCATTCGATAAAAACAATTTGCAAAATTTCAAATTTCCCATTTGTATTATACCCCTTATAACCCCATTTGTACAATTAAATTCTCAACTTTCCCATAAGATTTTCTTCGTTTGCTGATGCCAGCATATTGAATGCGACAGGCGGAAAGAAAAATCTATCAAAATTGTCACCTTTGAGAAAGATTTCAGTAAGATTTGTTTTCTATAATGACTGCAAATAGTAACAGTTCAGATAAAGAAAGGAGGATCATTTCAGACATTCTGAAAAACTGGAAACTATAGCAAAAATAACAAAGGAGACTTTTTATGATGTTCACAAAAAAATTTGTACCGGCTCTTTTAACCGCAGCCATTTTTCTTTCTTCCGCGAATGCGGCAGCTCCGAAAATGACTGCCTTCGCAAAAGACCGCATTACTTTTTACACGGGCGCGGCTTATGATAAAGACTTTGGTGTTCCCACACAAAAAATAAACGCTGTAAAAGTACCGCAAGGATGTACCTGCACGATCAATTCTCCGGATGTATCAGCCGCAGACGATTCACTGACAGCAACAAATACGAAGATTGCAGACATATCTTTTCTGCATAAAAACATGGGATGGGTCATCCACGCAAAAAAGGCCGGAAAAACGACGCTTCGTTATAAAAAAGGTTCTGACACAGGCCGGCTTAACGTGGAAATCCTGCCGGCATTAAAGCTGACTGCTTTGAAAAAATCCGCAAAAGTAAGAAACGGCAAGCTTCGGCTGACTGTAAAATACAAAAATAATACGAATACGGCAATTACCATAGAGGGCGTTGATATCGGCCGTGCGCAGGTGTTGTTTGAAGGTGAAAAGACTCCTTCTAAAGAAGCCGTCATTCCTTCCCGCTGGATTGCCAAAAAAGTTACGATTCCAGCCGGCAAGACAAAGATCGTTACCGTTACAGAACCGGTGTCACAGACCGGAAAAATCAAAAAATTTGACTATCCGCCTGTTTATCTGAAATACCACGATGTTTATTTTACAACAACGATTGATCAGGAGAAAGCTGCAGACGGTGTTTTCTACCATGGCACAAAAACCTTCCGGGAATATCAAAAGTAACAAAAAAGCCACAGGCCATTTTTAGAAGTCTGTGGCTTTTTCATCACTTATACTGCTTTTGCTTTTAATATTGCTAATCTTTCACAAAACATATCATAGAACTGCGGCAGTTCGTTAAAGCAGGCTTTATTTACTTCTTTTATTTGATTCAAACCTATTTTTTTTACAGCTCGAACCGCAGCATCCTTTTGGCTGATATGTTCTCCAAACATAGTCTGGCAATTCGAACCATCTAAGCTGTCATAAGAATGAAACGCCTGATTAAAATCCATCAAATCATATAACCTTACCGGTTTATTATTGGAATTGCGAACTAATACACCCCAGTTCCCCCAATGTCTGTCTGTATTTCCAACCAGAAAATCAATTATGTTCATCATATAATAATTATGTTTGTCAAATGAAAGAATATATTTTTTTGTATTTCTTTCATGGTTCGCTGCGTATATTTCAAATGCTTCCATGGAAACAATGGAATATTCTTTTGATGTAATATTACTACTTGCACTTACTTTTTCTCCATCAAAATAATCTTTTTCGTATAACACTTGTGAAACATCAAAACATCTGCATATTTGGCTGGCAAGCAGCTCCCTTTCTACCGCGTCTGCATCATCGGCTTTCAATAATCGAAAGCTATCGTTCATTCTCTGCCATGCTTTCGGAAAACATCCATTCGTTGACAAATCTCTCGCTAAATATTCGTTTTGTACTGTATACTGCTTTCCTTTTAATGCAATATCCATAAAAGTATTGTTCAGATGATTTTCATACAAGTTAATATCTCTGAATGAAATCTTTTCTTTCTTTAATTTTACCCAAAAAACATCTGTTAATGAAGCATATCTGTATGACAAGGCAATCTTCGCCCTATCCTTATCAGTCACGGCCTGCAGCATCCCTATACTGTTTAATATTTCTTTTGCATATTTTCTGTCCAAAGTAAGAACTCTTGTTGCACACCAATAATTGAAGTTCGTAATGTTATTGACTAACGTATCAATGTCATCAGCTTCTTCTAAATATAAATTATATGGCATAAATGACTTGTAGTATATTTTGCATTGTCCAGAATCATTCATTGTTGCAACTCTTCTGTCCATATGCATAATCTCATATATATTTTTCTTTGACATTTTGCCGCCTCCCGTTAAGCCAGCCTTTCATTGGCTGTATGCCTCTGTACTGCTGGGGGGGGGGGGGGGGGGGGGGGGGGGGGGGGGGGGGGGGGGGGGGGGGGGG
>CAOKJJ010000023.1 GCA_948468465.1 uncultured Eubacterium sp.
ATATGATCACAGTCACCAAATTGAAATCCGTCATACCATTCCTTTACCTGAAGCCTTTGCTCCAGCATCCCATACTCCTCTAACGCCCAAAGCACTTCCGCTTCTGTAAATCCAAAAACCGTCTCATACTTTTTAGAAATGACTGTTACAACTTTTAAATGATTCAAGTCCGAAAAAACAGATTCTTTGCTGATGCGCGTAATGCCCGTCATCAGTGCACGCTCCAGATATACATTATCTTTCAGCGCCGAGCTGAACATCTTTCTGATCAGATCCGACATCTGCTCCCAATACCCATTCACATATGCTTCCTGCATCGGCGTATCATATTCGTCTAACAAAATAATGACTTTTTTTCCATAATAACGGTACAAATACTCTGACAGACGCGCGAAAGCAACGACTGCAGCAGCATCCTCCATCGTATCTGATACCTGCTCAAAATAATTTTTTTCCGGTGACGCCAGCAGATCGCCTTCCAACAAAAAACGGTGTCTCATATAGATATCCGTAATAATCTGACAAATCGCGCTTCTGACAGCCTTATAATCAGTTCCCTTCACACGGGCAAAGCTTAAGCTGATCACCGGATACGTTCCCTGCATCTTACGGTACTTCTCATATTTCCAGATCGACAGCCCCTCAAAAATACTGCTGCCTGCATATTTTACGGAAAAAAACTTTTCCAGCATATTCATCGTAAGTGTCTTTCCAAAACGTCTGGGACGCGTAATTAATGTTACATCGTCCTTATTTTCCCACCAATCCTTGATAAAATAAGTTTTATCTATATAAAGGCAGTCATTCTCGATTAATTTGCCAAAATCCTGAATGCCAATCCCTATTGTCCTGGGCACAAAACCACCTCCATGGAAAAGCAGAATGCTTGAATCAATCTAAGCTTAATTCTGAGAAATCAATTTCTAAATCCGCATATATTCCAGCTTTTATTTTTTCCGAAAAAGAATAATCCTCTACGGTATCATGTTCAAAATTATAAACAATGATATGATTTTTTTCATGATCAACGATCCAGTATTCCCGCACCCCTGCCGTACCATATTTCATTAATTTTTTATAATAATCTCTTGGCCGGCTTGTCGGCGATACAATCTCCGTGATCCAATCCGGAGCGCCCTTGCAGCCTTCGTCCGTAAGTTTATCTTTATCACAAACGACAATGATATCCGGCTCCAGATATGTTTTATCATCAGCATTGAGAAATACGGCAAATGGAGCCATAAACGGTTCACAATCACCATGGTTTCCATCAATGTAATTAACAATTTTTTTGTATATAAAACCTAATATTCTTTGGTGTTTCATTCCCGGTGCAGCCATCATAAACATTTCACCATCTATCAGCTCTGCCCTTTGCCCTTCCGGTAAATTATAAATATCTTCAATCGTATATATATGATTATCATAATCTTTTAATTTACCAACACCCATATATTTTCTCCTTCCAGTCATTTTTATGTTTGTTTTGGTTAAAATCATAACATACCTTTTCAAATGAAGCAATGGAAAAACAGTTTTCATCAGCAAAACCAAACACGATCTGTTACTATTCACGGCCTGGGGGCCGCTCATAGTAACGGTTCGGGGCGATATTTAAAGTTTTGCTGTGCAAAAATCGCCCCGAACTTGAATCATGTTCTCACGGAACTTGATGATATGAAAGAATCATAACGGCAAGACTGGAGCAAATCTGCTTTTATGATACAGGTTTGCTCCAGTTTTATTTTGCATTTCATTAAATCTCAGATATTCGTTTTTATGACTTCATTTTACCCTTCATGCTATGATCATGGATGCCCTAGATAAAAATCCCTTATCACATCCACAACACCATATACCTCTGCCTCTGTCAGACCATAAAACATCGGAAGACGAACCAGACGCTCGCTTTCTGTCGTAGTATACCTGTCCTCTCCATAAAATTTCCCATATTTCATTCCTGCTTTGGAACTATGAAGCGGCACGTAATGAAATACCGCACCAATCCCCTTTTTCTTAAGAAAGTCTATCAGCCTTGTACGCGTTTTTAAATTTTCTGTTTTTATCCAGAACATATGCCCATTGTGCCGGCAATATGGCGGTATATACGGCAGTTCGATATCTCCGCGTTTTTCCAAATCACCCAGCATTGAAAAATACATATCCCATGCCTCGCACCGTTTCCGATTGATTTCGTCGGCACATTCCAACTGCGCATACAAATAAGCGGCATTCAGCTCACTTGGCAGATACGATGATCCTGCCTCTACCCATGAATATTTATCAATTTCCCCACGGAAAAATTTGCTTCGATCCGTTCCCTTCTCTCTGATAATCTCCGCCATTTCAATGTCGTCTCTGTTTTGAATTAAAATCGCTCCGCCTTCACCCATGCTGTAATTTTTTGTTTCATGAAAACTATAGCAGCCAAAATCTCCGATGCTCCCCAATGCTTTTCCTTTATAATAGGCCCTTACCCCCTGTGCCGCATCTTCCACCACCTTGATATGATTTCTTTTTGCTATCTCCATGACAGCATCCATTTCACACCCAACACCCGCATAATGAACTACAACAATTGCTTTTGTTCGTTTTGTGACGGCCGCTTCAATGAGATTTTCGTCTATATTCATCGTATCTGGGCGAATATCCACAAATACTATTTTGGCCCCTCTTAATACAAATGCATCCGCTGTGGACACAAACGTGTATGACGGCATAATAACCTCATCCCCTGGCTGAATGCCGCATAACATTGCAGCCATCTCCAGCGCAGAAGTACATGACGTTGTAAGCAGTGCCTTCTTACTGCCTGAAAGATCTTCCAGCCACTGATTGCACCTTTTTGTAAAGGAACCATCTCCGCAAATTTTGCTATTATGTATCGCTTCCGTCATATATGCAATTTCTCTGCCTACATGAGGAGGTTTATTAAATGGTATCATTTGTTTTCTCCCTTTTCATTTTGTTTTTCTCCTGCAATCAGTACACAAAAAAACATGATCGTTAAACTTATGTTTATAAATAAATATAAAACAGCGGCGCCCAATATGCCCTTTGCCATAACAAAATGCTTTCCAAAAATTTCAGATATAAATACTATAAAAATGTAACTCAGCGCAATATATTGTTGTTTGTTTATAATGGTAACGGGAACTGTCAAATAATAAGCCAATGCATAACATCCCCCTCCCAGCAGCAAAAGGATAAATTCTTTCCGAAAAGAAGATAAATCAACATGATACATCATGGATAAGACCGGTAAGCCAATGAAGATTCCTCCAAGGACCACAACTGTTGTTAAAAGAGCAGTAATCAGGCATTGTTTTATGATTCTCTGATTAAAATCTTTCTTCTTAGCATCTTTCCAAAGCTCCCCCAGTTCTTTTATCATCGGCTGATAAATAAACTGATTCATCAACATAATGACAAAAACCGGCATCATAATGTATCCAAATATAGCCTGTGTCTGTTCGTCCATATATCTGTCAATAAAATATTTAGGCACATTACCACTATATATAGCCAAGGTCGCCCCGATACACAAAGGAAGACATAATTTTAACAGCTTCCATACATTTGCTCTCTTCCATTTCGGAATACCTGCATCCGCTATATGAAATGTTTCTCTCAAAAAATATAGCTCCATAACAACAGAACTAATCATGCCGCCCCAAACCGCAATATGTACCCCAGTGCCAACATAAATCAATGTGCAAATAACGATTGTAGATAACATGAGTCTCACAGCCATTATTTTAGCTCCTACATCCAGCCTTCCCTGCTGCTGATATCTTCCCACAAATACATCCTCAAAAGCATCTACAAGTTTCAGCACAGTCAGTTCAAATATAACCATCGCTTTTTCATGAGAATACTCTCCTATACTTATTTCATATGACAGATATAAAAGCAGCATCACTATGACAGCCACAATCACTATGATTCTGCCATAGAAATACTCTCCAAAAGTAAATGTTTCCTCCACATCCGTCACCTGATAATTGCGAATGCCATATTTACCCATTGTTAAAAACAGGTTTGCTATCGCATATGCTATCGTAATTGTTCCCGCCGCAAAAATCCCAAGATAATGTGAAACAAAAACCAAAACGATTGCGGATTGTCCCGCATTCAGCATGCCACCTATGGCATTCCAAATAATAATTTTCTTATCTTTCTGGTTTTTATCATCTAACAACCACTGTATAAACATTTCCGGTTCGTTTCTTTCTCCTTCATGACTTCTCCCTCATGATTCCTCATTCCCGCCAACCACTTCTCTTATCGTATATTGGGGCAGATTATTATTGATCATATAGATTCTTCCTACATACTCTCCGAGCAAGCCTAACATCATCAGCTGCACACCGCCAATTAACAAAATTACCGCCATCATGGACGTATATCCGACCGGTATATCCGGATACCGCAATTTATTCATAACGCTGTAAATTCCCATTCCAAATCCTAAAACAGCAACTGCAACCCCTATGACCAAAGAAATCCGCAGCGGCACGATGGAAAACCCCGTCATGCTGTTGACATACAGCTGCATCATCTTTTTTAAAGTATAATTGCTCTTGCCGCTGATCCTCTCATGATGCGCAAGTTCCACGTTCGATATGTTTCTTGTAATCTGCATAAGAAAGCCTGTCCAGCTTGGAAACGGACTTTTGTACTTTTTCATTTCCTCAGCCACATACCGGCGCATAATGGAAAAGCTTGAATTTTTCACGTCTTTTGGCTTTCCGGTAAGAAAATTCAATGTTGCCGTGTTCACTGCACTGGCAAGCCGTTTCAGCAGGCTGTGCTTTTTCTGCATGAACAATGCGTAAACCACATCATAGTTCCCCTCCTCCAGCTTGTCCAGCATCTGAAAAATGCCGCTCGCCGGATGCTGGCCATCATCATCCATATACACGATGTATTCCCCTTTTAAAAATGGAATCGCCGCCATGCGGGCAGCATGCTGCCCATAATTTTTGGATAGGTTGACCGCCATAACATTGGCATTTCCCCTGCTGATATTTGTAATCACTTCAAATGTATTGTCAGGAGATCCATCATTGACCAATACGATCTGATATTCAACGGCATGCCTTGCAAACTCTTCTGTCAGATCATGCACAACCCTGGAAATTGTCTTTGCTGAACAATAGCATGGAATCGCAACTGATATCATATGCCGCTATGCCTCCATCCATTCCTGTATTTTGGAAAACCCATATTCAGCCTTATTTTTTACAGAATGCAAGTTAGTCCTAAGCCTCCTGGAAATAAGCTCCAGATGATTGTAGACATAATCAAAATGTTTGATAAAATCAAAGTCATCCCTTGGAATCACGCAGTCCTTCATGCCTATCACATCAAAAAATCCATACATTTTATGTGCCAGCGGGCCGTTTTTATAATCAAATGCCAATGTCGGCACTCCCTGCTCCAGGCCTGCCACCGCGCCGTGCACCCTGCCTGATATCAGCATGTCCAGCTTCCCAAGCAGCGCATGCATTTCCCATGGCTCATACAGATGATCCACCTTGCATAACAAGTTCATATCTATTTTCCCCCGTCTCTTTAGGATGTCATAAATCTGGCATATCATTTTGTAGTCACGCCAGTGCGTCCTTTGAAACCTCGGCGGCAATTCAAAACCGTTTGAATGTGAGATCAAAACAACCCTTTCCCGTTTTTCACGAATGATGTATTCAATCAGTTCCACATAGGCGCTGAAATCTTCGCTTTCCCGCTCCCAGTCATCAAAGGAATGTCCCGGCAGGGAATAGGTTGCCAGAATAAAGCCGATATTTTTTCCATTGTTTTTGCAGTTATCCTTGCCGTCATGCATGAGCCTTTCCCTGCGAATGATCTCTTCTTCATTTACAGGCATTGGATAACATGACTTATCAAAAAGATAAGCAGGACAGGCACAGTCATATGTATGTGATACATCAAATCCCTCTTCTTTCAGAATTTTGGCCGAAAATGCCTCCCTGTTTAAAACCATGTCAAACCCTCGGTATACAAGCTTTGCAAAGTCAAGCGTGCCCTCTTCTGTAACCGGGCCCGGCGAACTGGCAAACATCACATTTTTCTTGTTTAATAATTGAACCGTACGCATTTTTAACAAATCTACCAAAAAACGGTTCTCCCCCATCCCGGAAGAATTGTCTCCCCACATGTCACCGCTGAAATCCATCACCAAATCTGATTTCATCACTTCTTCCATAAATCGTGTCGTGCCAATCAGCTTGCCTGTGGATTGGTAAATCTCGGCAATCGCCATCTCCTGCAGCGCTTCTTTCGTATCAAGAGAGTTTTCCCGCCAGGCGTAATAGCATTCCAGTGGTAACTTTATAAGGTTCTCCCTTTTGCAGAACTCATCCGTCAGCTGCAATGTTGTTGCTATTTCACTTTCCGGAAAATATTCGTGCAATTTTCGAAATAAAGGAACTGCAATGTAATAATTTCCAATATTTCCATATTCAATCCTTCCCCAGTGCAAGGTAGCCAGTCCGGTAACTAAAATCCTCATGCTCATTTCTCCTTCGGCATAAAATCAAAATAACGTCCATGTAACATCCATATGCAATTCAAATATAATCAAGACTGCTTTTGTTTGGCAAAACCACGCCCTTATTTGCTGCAACTACTTGAAACTTCTGAGTATCAGCTGCAGCATATGCTGCAGCTCCGACCAGCGTATAATCTTCGATTTTTATTTTATCGCGAATAACCGCTCCGCTTCCAATAAAGCAATGATTCTTCACCTGTGAAAATCCACAGATTGACGCATTGCCTGCGATCAAATTAAAATTGCCAATGGTACTGTTATGTGCAATAACACTCTTATACCATATGATATTGCCTGACCCAATCTGTACAAACGGTTCCAGCAGGGTATCCTCAAAAATGATGTTGCCTTCTCCCATCTTCGCGTCAGAAAGCCGGACAGAACTATGGATATACTGGGCCAATGCATACCCCTTCTGTTTGCATGCTTCAAAAATACGTCTTTTGACATTATTCATCTGTGTATACCCTACCCCTAGCAATATTTCAACGTCATCCGGCGCATACTGCTCCTTTAGCCTTTCAAACGGTATCAAAGGAAGTCCCTCGAACTGCGGCATGTTTCTATACGCTTCCTCTACCGTGGCAGCTACCACCTTACGCTCATCATCATGATCCAAATACCACTTTAACAATTGGGCAAAGCTGCCGTTTCCATATAACACAACATCCTTCATTCCACGATAACCTCCACGTATTCCCACATCCGATCCATCATGCGCTTCATCTGGCCGACAGTTTCAAATGCAATTACCATGGCACCAATGCTGTCGCCGCCGTTTCGAAACGCCCGGACTGGATCTTTCTCAGATACAAACAATACTTTCTTTATGATCTTATCTTTTACTTCTTTATGTATTTTTAATTGCTGAAACTTTCCGGTTTTCAGTGAATGTATGACATAAGAGGATGCAATCAGGTGCTTGTCACAAGTCAGCGCCTCTCCATATGCATCCCCCACGCATGCCCGAATCGACGCTTCGGCTAGATCCGCACCCAATGCATATTCCAGCGTATCGGGTATAAAATTGCCGCCGTTTCGCGGACCTATCTCCAGGACACAGACATCTCCGTTTTCCTCTACCAGATACTCAAAGTTAAAAGCGCCAAACCGCATCTGCAGCAAATCAAACATGGACTGCATCAGTCCATATGCTTTTTTTTGATGCTCCGCCGCCTGGATCGACGGATAACTAAGGCCTATCGGCGCATGGGGATTTCTTTCTATATTGTTATGCTGGTCCATAACACCAAAAAATACGATTTTGCCGTCTTTCAGAAATCCATCCCCATCAATTTGATACCCCTTTTTCCTGATAAATGTTTCAATAATCACTTTTTTTTCAATGGAATAAGACATTGCTTCGTCAAATGCGCTTTCAAAATCTTCCCTGTTTTGTACCCTGATGACCCCTTTGCTTCCTGATGCGTCAATCGGCTTTATCATAACAGGCAGCTGCATTTGATAAAAATATTCCCTCGCCTTTGCCTTGTCATCAAACGCCTGTCCCTTTGGCATATGCAGCTTATTTTCGTTTAGAAACTGCCGAAATAGATGTTTGCGCGTCAGAACCAGCACGGACTGGTATGGATTCGTCGGCAGTCCCAATGCTTCCGCGACATAGGCTGCTGTAGCGGCAGATACATCGGATGCATAAGAAAGTATGCCGTCTATTCTTAAACTGCGTGCCAGTTCTAATACCGCTTCCTTATCAACCGTACTGACATTATGATATTCATCCGCATAGGCATGTCCTGGATTTTCCGGAAGATAATCCACCGTTATCACATAATACCCCAATTCTTTTGCCTTCTTTATGGCCGTCATCTGGAAAAAATTTGCGCCAAGCATCATGATTTTTTTCATAACCCACCTCTTCCAAAGTTCTTTTACTTCCAAAACAAACTTATTCCCTGCTTACACTTTACCCTTCTCCTTTTTGCTGTTCATGTCCACCGTAAAGCTTCAGTTCAAAGTATTCTTTTCTCTCTACACAGATCCGGTCATCCTTCCTGGCAGTGATTCGATACTGGCGTCTGACATTTTCCATTCCACAAATGCGGTATTGTGCATGGTGTATGGAAAGCACCGCACCTTGATAACAATCCTGCGCCAGAATTTTAACCTTTATTTTACGCAAATCATCGGTCGCCAGATCCATTGTATAGTCCTGCCTTTTTATCTTTCTTCGCATTACCCCCCCCCCGCCCGGCGTTTTCATTTTCTTTAAATAATATGTGATGATATACAGATGCAAGCTGTTCTAAAATCCCATTTTCCATCTTTGATTTTAATGTCGTGACACTATCTTCTTCCTCTATCTCATAAACCTTTTGAGATATAATTTTCCCATCATCCACCTCCTCGGTAACTTCATAAACTGTCATCATCGTATATTTCTCATCATTTAATATGGACCAGACAATTGGGTGCGCTCCCCGGTTTGTCAGAAGGCTGCCCGGATGAAAGTTAAACACCTTTCTATCACCAGAAGCAAACACTTCTTTGGGCAGTATGATTCCGAACTCATACATAATATAATAGCTGCAGTTTATGCGTGATAAGCAGTCACATATGTCCTCTTTTGTCTCAACCATATGCAACTCCAGCTGCAAATCCTGACATAGTTTCATATATGTCCCGCTCAGACGCTTCTTTTCACATATGCAAAAAGACACCAAAAAGCAGTCCGATTCACTTAATATTTTTAGCATGGAACCTGAAAAGCCTATATAACCGATTTTTACCATTTATATCATTCCCTTTTCCTTCCCTCAACACGCAGAACCTTCCTCTGCACCCCATCATCTCCAAATAGATAGACTGCATCCGCAATTTGTACTCTTCCAGTCTGCATTTCACCCAAATCATTAAAATAATATACATTTCCATTTAAATTCAGCCATCCGGTTTTCAATACCCCATAAGAACTTAAATATCGTCCGTTTCCTACATCCAAAAAGTTATCATGCTCCATCGCATAATAGGTTTTTCCATTCACCTGGAAAAATCCGGTCTGTCTTTTTCCATCTTTATAGTAGGAATCCGTTGTATCCATCTTGCTCCATCCTGTATAATCCGAATCAACGGAGTCAAAAATAAAATGCAGTACCATATATTCATTTTCTATAGAATCTACTATTTCCACTCCAACTACCCCATATTTTTTTCTCATAAAGCGATACATATAATCCATCCAATAATCCATGCTTCTGGGCCAATTTCTTTGGTATTTTGTCACATAGTAGACATTTTCATTTCGAAATGATTCACAGTTCAACTGTTTTATATGATTCGCCTTCCGCTTTGATTCGCCATCGTATTTACTTACAGACCAGCTGAAAAGATTGTACGCCCTATTTTTACCTTCATTAAAAAAAGCGGGAATATTATTTCCATTTCCTACAGAAAGATCATAAACATAAATACAGTTCAATCTTTCTGCCGCATATCCATATAAATCCCGAAAGGACTTAGATGCGTTCTCCAATTCATAATTTGCAACTGTGTTATATTGCATTTGCAACCCCCACCCGCTTAACACGCAGCCACAAATCAGTAAAATTGCTGACGCTACATAAAACTTTCTGTCTCGTTTTCTGTTCTTCAATAATAAAAGTATACTGATTACAGTCATTGGTATGAATATAATAATTACTATCCTGTCTAAAACTCTCCCATGTAGACACTCAAAAATAAATAGTCCCAAACTGCCCGCAATGTTTAAAAAATAAATGAAAATATCCAATCTGCATGTTCCTTTTCTCAACAAGAGTATGCATCCAAATACATTCAACACAAATATAGCCAAATATCCTGTCGCCCTGTTGCTGCTCTGCATATATGACACTGCACTTTTCAGCCAATTTTTGTTGTTAACCGTCACGATCTGCGTAACTTCCGTTTTTATAAATTTTTTAAATACGCTCAGATCACAAGCATCATCCAGCATAAAATAACCATCTGATGCAAGTACATATAACTCTTTATTCCACCCTATACTTTCAAATAATTCAGGATTCTCATCATATGAAATATGTGAATAATCCCAAAAAGCTGCTCGATAGGCATCATAAGTATTATCTTCAGAATTTTCTTTGCTTTGTATCACTGCATTTTGTTGTATTAAATGATGACCAATCTGTACAAATGCTATCCCCAATAAAAAACATAATAAAATACAAAACATTCTGCCAGCTTTTTTCCATATTCCTTTCGTATCATCCCGACTAAAACAATAATAAATAATGCCAAGAAAAAGGAAACAACACTGTATCATTCCAACCGCATGTCTCATCATATAGCCAAGGCAAAAAAGTCCTATCAGCATACACAAACGCAGATATTCCGATCTTCTTTTTCTACAAGGCGCCATAACAAAAAATGTTGAAATAATACCTGTTGACATAACTGCAGGTGTAACTGTAAATGCGAGTCTGGAAGTAAATGGCAAATACAAAACTATCTCCAGCAAAACGCAAATCCATATCAGGATTGCAATCGGTATCTGCTTTTTATATCCGATACAAACGATACTTCGAAAAGACAAATACATCCCAATGGAAATTAAAATCAAATGGAATGTCCCCCACCATGGTATTTCTGGCAAAAACATATACAAACGTGATATTATGAATCCTAACACCTGATTCACATAAACGGTATGACAAGTTGGATATCCATATGCAATACCCGATAACAAATCAGCAATCGCTCGTTCATCATTTGTATAGTATGCAATCGGAAGTGTTAAGCATATAAAAGTTAAAAATATTGTCGTCATAAGTGCCGGTATCAGATTTACTGATTTTTGCTTCAATATTTCATTTTTTATCAACGTCTTTTCCTCTTACTTCTCCACATAGTTTAAAAAACTGTTTTATTTTTCTCGGCCAATATAATATTTGATTGCCAATCTTAAATGCCCTTGAATTTGCCAGCGTGTCATAACGACAGCTCCACTGCCAAGCTTCATTTTGTTCAGTCTGCAGCCGCAGTTTTAAATTTTCAATCTCCTGTTCTAAGCACGCCTGCTGGTTCCTGTTCCAGCTTTCCCGTTTTTCATACCATTCCTGCGTACCTCTTATTTTTTCTTGCAGCCAGCTTTCCCGTTTTTCATACCATTCCTGCGTGCCTTTTATTTTTTCTTGCAGCCACGCTTCCCGTTTTTCATACCACTCCTGCTTCTTACGCTGTTCCATCTCAAAAGACTGTTTTAAACCTTCAGTTTCCTCTCGCTGCCACGCATTTTCTTTTTCCAGCTCCCAAATACGGTCATGCAGACGTTTTAGCTTTGGCAGCTGCAGCTTCATTAGCTCTGACTGCGCCTGCAGCCTGCGGTGCCAGTAATTTTTATCTGCTTTTGGCAAGTTGTTTTTCTCGTACTCTCTGGCCTGATCCAAGAACTGTACCACCCCGTCCGCAAGCTGTTTTTTGATATCAGAAAGCGCCGGATCCTGCAGCCTGTCCTTATCCGCCGACAGCTGTGCATAACTGCTGCTTAAAAACTCCTGTTTTGTGCAATGTTTAAGATACGGCAGATAATCTTCCATCCGGTCTTTAAAATATGCCTGCGGCTCACAGATCAAAATCACATCCGTATCAAGGGCCAGACAGGGCAGTGCACAATGCAGGCGCGTCGTAACGACCAGCCTGGCGCTTTGATATTCTGCCAAGCGCCTGCGGACTGCTTCGCGCCTTAGCTCCCAGTCAAATTGCGTATGCGGCTGCATATCGTGTGTCGCTGTCACGATTTCATATGGCAGGCCGAAGCTTTCCGTCTTTTTTCTGATTTCATCATCCACATCCACAAGGTAAATACAGTCTTTTTTTGCAATGCCAGGCTGTTTTTTCAGTGTCAATGTCAGGCAGCCGGAAAAATATGCTGTGATATTTTTCTTTGCAAACATCTGCAGCGTATGCCTGTCCCGGCATCCGACCGGCGCGTATTTTTGAAAGTACGCTGTATTTTGCTCGTTAAAAAAATCTTCCCCGATCTGATAATAATCCGTTTCGGATACGTGTACGGCTGTAAAATACGGCAAAATATATACAGATGGAGGCCAGTTATATTTATGGTACATAAACCATGCATTCATAATGACCGCTGTCAGCTGCCCTTCGTCTTCATCCGGACAGAATACATGCATGCTTTCCCTGTCGACCAGGCAGTCTGTCCGCGGAAGAAACTGCTCCGCTGCATAGGATTGGATATCGTCTCCGATATTATCTGTTTCTTTATACACCAACAATCCGTAGTTCATTTTCCTCAACATCTCATTTCTTCCTTAAAACCCACAGCAGCTTTTTAAAAAATCCTTTTGGATTTAACAGCAGCAAAATCAATGCCCGCTTCCACCGCTTTGCCCTGTGAATCTGGTATTCAACCGGAAGCGCATAAGCCTGCCCTGCCAAATCTCCTGCACTCTGTACGCCTGGCCGGCTTTCCTGCTGCATGCTGTATTGATTCCACCAATTTGTCAGTTCGAGCTTTTCCTTGCCTAGAAAAATATCGTCTTCAAAATAACTGCAGCAAAACACATCCCTGTCTATGCACGACGCCCGCTCCATCAAAAATTCAAACGGAATCGAAATGTCATAATTACGAAATGTCATGGCAGGCAGACAGTCTGAAAAACATTTCAGAAAATCTTCCGTAAAATCTGTCACTCCCTGTTCCGTCACGCTGTTAAGGTGCTTTTCGATATAGTTTCTGGTGTCTTTTTCAAACACCGGGGCAAGCTGTCCTTCCACGACCTGATAGCCGCAGCAGGATGGTTCTCCTTTTGAGAACAATAATTCCCGGATTGGCCCGGATATTAATGGCGTCCTGTCATAAAACGTATCAACCTTACATCCGTTTGCGTACTCATTCACAAGCGCCCGGTCTTTATTCAGATAGACATAATACGCTTCCACCGGCCGGTGCAGCACATGGCTTAAAATCCTCTGCGCCGTACCGTTATATCCGATATCAAAAATCAGATCTTCGTTTTGAATTATGTCATCCAACAGCCGGATGATCTTTTGCTTTTCTTCGCATGTATCTGTAAACAGCTCTTTTTGATCTGACAATTGCTTTAAAAAACGGTGAAAGGCGTCCGTATTTTTAAAACAGCGGTCTGCATGAAAGCCTGTTTTTTTTATGTATTCATCTGCCGTATCCTCCTGCCGGATTCCCAAATACTGTTCTAAAATCATCCGCGGTGTTTTCGATAACACAGAATCACCGGAAATCTGGTCTTTGATATAATAAATATCTGAAGGTTTCTGCATCGCCAGCGGCAGCATGGATTTTCTGGACAGATACAGGTAATTGCTTTTCGGCAGCGTCTGGTCCAGTTCACAAATTCTGTCATAAATCAGCTTGCAGGCATAGCCGTCGCGCGCAGCAAAATGAATGGTTTTTTTATTTCCTGCCTTTTTGCACAAATCCGACACGACGCCAAACAGATGCATGCCAAGCGCGTAATATGCCATAAAGTATGCATTTGCGTTAAAATCGCTTTCTTTGTCGAAGCTGTGAAACGGATCATCAAAAAAACGATTCGCCGCTAACGCCAGCATGCAGCGGATGCCAAAAAACTCCAGAGACGTTTTATGGTCAAAATAACTGCCATGCGGCCGCAGCATGTTAAAATACGAATTTCCCGCAAAAAATCCCTGATCTGTCAGCTCTCCGCGAAAAACACTGACCGCTTTCGGCATATAAATACTGCGCATGCCTGCTTTTTGTGCATTCTGTACGTCTGCCTGGATGTTGTCTCCGATATGAATGATCTGCTGTCTGTCATATGTTCTGAGCATATATTGGTACATCGTTCCTACTGATTTTGTCATCTGGCATTCTGATGACAAAAAAAGCCTGCTGTAACCGGCATACCCGTTTTTGTTCAAAATGGCTTCGATACAGCTGCTGTCCAGATACATATCCGAGGCAAGCACGATTTCTTTCTGCAGCTGCTTTGCCATGCAAAACAGCTCATAACCCAGCTTTCTTTGATAACAAAACCGCACTTCCAGTTTCTTTTCTTCCTGCATCAGCCTATCTGCGGTGTCTGCAGAAATGCCGTATTCTTTCTGTATCTGCTCGTAAATGTCTGTCAGCGTTACTTCCTCAAGCTGCGTATCATACAGTTTTTTTCTCACAGTGCGTTCCGCTTCTGCCCGAATCGCGGCAAAATCCGTAAGAGATGCATCTTCGATCTCCTTAAAGCGGATGTCCAGCAGACGAAACAGATCGGCAGGTTCCAAAAACGGGCGCAGGATCAGCGTATCAAAAATATCAAAGCTGACCGTTTTTACGCTGTGATCTGCAATCTGCCTCTTAATGTCTTCTTTCTGCCCTGTCCATTTATTTTTCTTTGCGTAAAAATAACCGTCTTCTTTTGTAAGCTCGCCAAGCTCCGTAAGCATAAGCGCGTCTTTGACAAGCGTTTCCAGCTCTGTTTTTACCGGGATGCCAAAACCCGCCCATCGAATGCTGTTTTTCCATGTACGTCCATACCTCTCTTCCCACGCCCTGTTGTGACGCAGGATTTCCTGTTTGTACGGTACATGGTTTTGGGCATGGCATTCTGCCTGTTCTAAAAATTCTCTGCGAAATTTAAACGCTGTTTTCAAATCTGCGATATTTTTACGAAATTTCCCCGCGTCTTTGGAGATTCCCGTGGAAGCATTTTTACGCTGTACATAAAAATACGTGTCACAGCTCATTTCCGCATAAGAGCGTGCAAACCAAAACAAAGGCGTGGAAAACACAATATCCTCGGTCATAATCAAATGTGTGCTGATCCGGCTGTAATAAGGTTCGCATTTTTTCCACAGTTCCATGCGGTACAGCTTGCCCCAGACGACATGCCAGGAAAAGTCCAGTCCTTCCTGCTCAAAATATCGTTTTGCGATTTCACTGCCATGCAGCGTCAGGCAGGGACGGTCATTGATATACGGATATGTATATATTTCCCCCTGATCCAGATCATCCATAACAAACTGTCCTTTTACAATATCCGCTGCCTGCTCCACCGCTGTCTGTACGAGCAGCCTGACATAATCAATTCCAAGATAATCATCGCTGTCCACAAACATCAGATATGTGCCGCAGGCAGACTCTGCCCCTTGAAGCCTTGCGTGAAACAGTCCTTTATTTTCTTTCAGGCTCTTTAGCTTTACCCGATTGTCATAGGCCGCATAGCTTTGGATGACAGCCTCCGCGTTGCCCGGCGAAGCATCATTGACGCAGATCACTTCCAGACAGCTGTAGGTCTGAGCCAAAATACTGTCCAGACACTTTTCCAAATATTCTTCTGTTGCATAAATTGGGACTACAATGCTAACCAACGGCATGTTCTGCGCATTCACCAGTTTTTCCTCCTAAGTATTTCTGCGTATTTGATTCTGATTTTTTGATTTTTATTTTTTTGTTTTTTATTTTGACGCGTATGCCTCGCACACTTCTTTCGCTGCTCCGCTCATAACGGTCCTTCCCTTTTCGAGCCACAGTGCATGGTCGCATAATTTCAAAACCGATTCCTGCGAATGCGACACATATAAAAGCGTCGTTCCCGTATTCAACATATGCTGCATCCTCTGCTCGCATTTTTCCTGGAATTTGTAGTCTCCTACCGACAATACCTCATCACAGATCAAAATCTGCGGCTGTACCATCGTCGCTACCGAAAATCCAAGCCTGGCCGCCATGCCCGATGAATAATTTTTAATCGGCATGTCCAAAAAATCCCACAGCTGTGCAAAGTCGATAATTTCTTCAAATTTTTCCTTCATGAACTTTTCCGAATATCCCATCAGCGCTCCGTTTAACACGACGTTTTCCCTTGCTGTCAGCTCTCCGTCAAAGCCTGCTCCCAGTTCAATTAACGGCGCAATCCTTCCATGGATCTCCACGTTTCCCCGAAATGGCTTTAATATCCCGCAGATCAGCTTTAACAGCGTCGACTTGCCGGAACCATTTGCGCCGATAATGCCCCATGCTTCCCCTTCCCGCACCGTCAGGCTTACATCTGACAACGCAAAAAATTCCTGGAACATCAATTCTTTTTTTACAAGCTTGATGAAATACTCTTTGATATTATTCACCTGCTGGCTTGCCATATTAAACCGGACCGTTACATGGTCAGCCTGTATGACCGTTTTTTTCTGTTTCATCATTTACTCAAATCTTTCATTCAAATCTTTGATTCTAATTTTTTGATTCTAATTTTTTGATTCTAATCTTTGATTCCATTCAAATATATAGAATAAATTTATCCTGGCTCTTCAAAAAAGACCATGTCCCAAGCAGAAGAAACACCATTGCCAAAAAACTGCCGTATAAAAGGGTTTCCGCTGCCGGAATCTGCTGCTCTAATACAAGCGTGCGGAACTGTGTGACATAATGGTACATGGGATTGAAGATGCGTACCGCTGCCTGCATCGGTTCTGACAGCTGTTCGATCGGATAAAACAGCGGTGTCAGGTATGTCCATGCTGTCAGCAGCACACTGTAAATGTACTGGATGTCTCTGAAAAATACCGCAGCCTGCGCCAAAAACAGGCCAAGTCCCAGGCTGAACACATATAGCTCCAGCAAAACAACGGGTATCGCACACATAAATACGGAAAACTTTACGCGTGTGATCAAAAAAACAATCAGCATCGCTCCCATGGAAAACAACAGGTTCACAAGGGAACTCGTTACTTTTGACAATGTAAAAATGTATTTCGGCACATACACTTTTTTTAGCAGGCCGGCATTTCCTGTAATCGAAAAGATCGCCTGATTGGTTGCTTCTGACATAAAATTAAAAAGCGTCTGTCCAATGACAAGATATGCCGGATAGTTTTGAATCCGGATCTGAAACATCTGAGAAAAGACCAGATACATGACGATCATGACCATTAAAGGATTCAGCACGCTCCATACATATCCCAGAAAGCTTCTTCTGTATTTCAGTTTCATGTCTTTGATCACAAGCTGTCTGACAAGCGCCTTATATTGATACAGGCCGCGCAGCCTTTTCAACGTTGTATTCATGTTCATTTCTCCTGGTATTTTGTTTTGCTTTATAACACTGCTTCTGCCAGATTTTCATGTTCAGATGCTTCAAAATCTCCCGGAACCTTATGAATCTCATAATTTTGAAATAATTTTAAGCAGTACTTCTCATTCTGCGCCAGCGCATCCAACGGGATATAAGCTTCCTGCCCATTCACTTCCAGCCAGCCGTCAAATTTTTGCGCATAATGCAGATAATCGCCGCAGAAATCACAGATGCCTTTTTGAATCTCACGGATCATCCTGCCATTATGCTCTTTCCTGCCATAGATCAGCTGTACCTGTCCCTGTGCATCCAGTCCGTAATGCAAAAAAGACGGCGCGTCCTGTGTAAATAAAATCTCAATGAGCAGATTTCTAAAATCATTTTTTATTTGCTTCCCTTCGTGTCTGAGCATATTTTCATGATTCATTCCCGGAGAAAACAGATAGCTTTTCATTAGGCCCGTATCCAGGCTGATACCTGCCGTCTCATTATTTTTCATGCCAAGCAGAATGCCGGATATGTGCACGTCCATACCGCATTTTTGCTCTAAAAAATATTTCAGATCCGCAATCGACGTCCCCTGCCAGCCAATATCTGCCACGCATATTTTTTTGTTGTTTTTTATCAGTTTTCGAAAATAAATTTCCGCTGCCTTTTCCTGTTCTTTGTAAAAAGACATAATCGAATGCATCTGTTCGGAAAAGATTTTCTGCATTTGATCATATACGCTTTGTTCAAACGGCAGATCCGCGGACAATCCATAGGCGCTGAAATACTGCCGCATCCAGTCCATGCCGCACATCTTTATAACCTGTCCCAGATTTTCTTTCTTTTTCAAATACATTCTCGGACGTACAGCGCTTTCCAAAAAACGTCTCCAGTTTCTTTCCATCGTAATCTGGCAGGCTGCAAATCTGGAACAGGCGAAATACGCTCCCTGGATTTGCGGAAAATACTTCCTGCACAGCTGATATGGCAAAAATCCGTCTCTCGCCGCAAATAAAACGAGCTGCGTTCCATCCTGCATCACATTTCTGTTAATATACTGACAAAATCCTGCTGCCAGAATGCCTCCATACACATATCCGTATTCATAATACGCGCTCACACCGTCACTTCCCGCATGCAGCTTTGCATTGACTAATCCTTTATAAAAAGAAGCCGCCAGCGAAGTCATTTCCTTTCTGCGATATGGCGCGCCTTCCTTTTGAACATCCGGATAATAAAAACAGTCGCGCGCATGTTTTCCAAAACGATTTCCCACATAAACATAAGAATCCGCCGTTACGCCACCTTTGTTCAGGCATTCCCGCAGCTGTCTGCGCTCCTGTGTTTTGTCTAAAGTCCAGGACTGATACAGATCCGCAACCTGATCATAACCGCAGGCATCCAGCAGCATGCGCAGCTGTCTTTTTGAGCCGCACCATCCGCCATAATATCCATTGGAAACTGCTGCCATCCGGATCCCTTTTTCAGCTAATTTCAGGCAAACCGCATGCATATACGGGTTGGCATAGCAGACCTTTTTCTCCATCTCCAATTCCTGACAGATTCCTTCCTGCGGATCAACAGCGGCCTCTGCCAGTTTCTCATAAATCGCGCTTAGCGTTGTTTTTTTTATTTTCTTTTTGTGAGTTTTCCTGATCTGCAATGTTTTCTGTGCCCTTTTCCGAAGCGCCGCAAATCCAAAATGGCTCCGCTGCCCTTCCAAAAGCCTGTATACATCCTCCTGTTTTTCTACCGCACGAAAAATCAGCGTTCCAAAAACATCAAAAACAACCGTATCCGCCTCAGACAATAGATCTGCCAGTTCCGTTTCACTCGGAAGCTTTGTATGTCTGCCCTCCGGCATGCAAAGTGCTGCAAGCGGCTCATCCTCCGCTTTTTTCAGGATACGGTATTTCCAGTTAAAAAAAATCAGCCGTTTCAGTTTTGCCTGCGGGCTAAATTCTTCGTCCTGCAGTCTGGCGTATTCTCTGCTGATCACAGGATGTGACGATACCAGATATTGAAAAGCCATATGTTTTAGTCTGTATTTTAATCTTCTACTCATCATTCTTTTTGTTTAAATATTTTAAAAGCAGATAATTATAAGGTATTAAAAGCGGATACAGCCAGTACTTTACAAAATATGCCTGCGGCCAGGATACTTCTTTTAAATATGCCTTAAACTCCCGCCTGCCCCGGCCTGAGACAGCTGCCTTTAGCAGCAGCGCCGGCCTGAACCGGCACGAAGCCTGTACATAACCGCCCTGGCCAAACTGCTCATTATGATATAGGGAAAAATAGGCATGTACCGTTTTTCTATCCGGATACGCGATAAAACGATATGCCTGACAGCGGATTTTTCCTGCATGCGCGGTTAAATCATGCGCCTGATGTTTGACGGTGTCCGAAGCCGCCGTTTTTTCAAGCGTTTTTGCTTCGATTTTCTTTATCATCACATCTACCTGTTTCAGCATGTTCCTCTGCATTGGCATCGAATAACCGCGGAAAACATCATTTTCTTTGCGGTCTTTTTTCCTAATGGCCCGTGCCGTCTGCCCATCCCACGCATACGCTGTAACACTCCCATTTGGCGAGCCACACAGCATTTCCAGCGGACGTACCGTTAATAATACAGTATGACGCAGCGGACAGTCGTCCAGATAACCATATTTTCTCGCGTTTACAGGCTGCTCAGATAAAAACGGCTGCAGCCCCAGATAAAATCCGGCAATCTTATAATTCGGGTATAAGTAACACAGGTTATCCTGAATCGTACCTTTCCATCCGATGTCAACAATGCCTATCGTTTCCGCTTCTGACCTGCTCCATCCATGCTGCTTTAGATATCTGAAAATCTGGCTGCGTTTTTGATCTCTTTCCCTTTCCATGATCTGCACAAACGACGCGTCAGCAAACATTTGCCGTATCCGGCTGTCTTTCCACGGCTGCCTGATCAGCTCATCCGCAGAAATCTCATACTGGTTCAGACAGCTTTGTATACTGTCCAGTTCCATATTTAATGACTGGCAGAACGTCCGCATCGACTGCATCGGATACTGCCGCCACATCCGCATCATCTCCCGGACCGTAATCTTTCTGACAGAAGGAAAAAACGTGGACATTCTGCTCACTTCCAGCACCTGCGCTGTTGGCAAGTTCCCCGCAGCTTTTTCGTATTTTGAAATATGGTCATACAGCTTTTTAAAAAATTCGCCTTCTCTTGTAAAAAAATACAGCCGTTTGATCTGACGTCTTTGTGCCTGCCGCATGATCCAGCATACATAACTCACAAAAAACTCTGACATCCGCATTTGCATTCCTCTTTGTCTCACAAGCATTTTTTGAAATCCAATGTTATTTTAAAATCCAATGTTATTTTGAAATCCGATATTTTTTTCTGCGGTATTTTTGCATCAGGCCTGCCGGAACCAGCCCGGCCAGCAATGGTTTTACAACATATCTTAAATTGCCCCTTAAAATGCCAAGTCTGCGAAAACCTCTGTATCTTACCAGACATTCATGCAGCCGGTATCTGTACCTTCGCTTCGCATAGGAATGCCTGTCTTCCCGGTATCCAAGCAAAATTTCCTGCAGGTTACAGCCGCGGTGCCCTTTTTCATACATACGCATAAACAGATCATAATCTTCCGCCCGCAGCACTTCTTTTTTTTCTGAATACCCGCCCAACTGCCGCAGCACATCCATGCGCATCACAACCGAAGGGTGAATAAACGGCGAGGTTTTTAAAAAAGACTTTTTGTCCGGAACCGCTTCCATTTTCCGTACTCCCCACGCGCCGCCATCGTCTATCAGACTGGCGTTGCATCCTGCCAATGCATATTCCTCATGGCCTTCCAAAAACAAAATCTGTCTTTCCAGCCGATTCGGCATGGAAATATCATCCGCATCCATACGTGCCGCATATTTGCCTCCTGCAGCGCCAAGACACCGATTCAGCGTATACGCAAGTCCTCTGTTTTTTTCATTCCGCAGCAGACGAATCCGCGTATCCTTCCTGCAGTATTCCCGCAGCCACTTATGATATTTCCGGTCTGAGCCATCATCGCAAATAATGAGCTCAAAATTCCGGTAAGACTGATTTAAAATAGAATCTATCGACGCGCACACATCCCTTTTTCGTTCTTCACAGACACCCATCAAAACCGAAACGGCCGGCATGCTTCCACTCATCCGCATTCCGCACAGCTCATAAATCCTTTTCATCCTCTTGTCCACAATCGCCGAATCACAGCTTTTGATCTTTTTTTGATTATAAGCTCCCGCCATACGCCGAAATTGCTTATCTTCTATTAGCCGTTCCAGTGAATGCGTCAGCTCTTTTTGCGATTTTAATGAAAAACGAATTCCTCCACTTTCATCAATCAGTTCTCTGTTTCCCCGAATATCCGATACGATACAGGGAAGTCCCGCCGCCATTGCCTCCATCAATGCAGCAGGCATGCCTTCCCTCTTGGAAGGAAACACAAAAATATCCGCGTTTCGATAAATCCATGGCATATTTTCCTGATATCCCAGCATGCGGAGCCGCCCGCTGATTCCCATGCACCCTGCATCCCGCATTAATTTTTTCCTCAGGCTGCCTTTTCCGCAAATAAAATAATACACATCCCTGCATGCCGGGCGATGTCTGCGCTGCATACAGGCGACGGCCTTTAAAACAGCCTGATGGTTTTTGCCTTCATTCAGCTCTCCAACAGACAGCAACACAACCGCATCCGTCGGTATGTGATGTTTTTCACAAAAAGCAGCATGCTCCGATTTTGTACCTGACTCTGCAAAACGCTTCGTATGAATCCCAACGCCGGGAATGCAGCATACCTTTTTTGCCTTGAAATATCTTTTGGCAAATGCATAATCTTCCTGATTCACCGTAACAAGCATATCCGTCCAATGCGACAGCAGTTTTTCCGCTGGATAATAAAGCAGCCAGTTTTTCAGAGGCGCTCCTTTATAAAAATGGAATCCGTGCGCGGTATATATAATCGTAATATTTTTCTGATGCGCCACAATTCTTGCCAAAGCCCCTCCAATCGGAGAATGGCAGTGCATCCATGCAAACGCATGCCTTTCGGTCAGTTCCAGCAGCTGCCGATATGCCCTCACACATGCCATGACATTTTGCATGCTCCTCGGACAGTCCCACTGATCATATGCCACATGCATCCGCCTTAGTTCCCACCTGATTTTCCGCACCTGTTTTCTGTCACAAGTATTTCCTTCCAGAAAATTACATGCCACATGAACTTCATACCCCATTTTCTGCAGCAGGCGGATATTCGGCATATTAAACTGCCCAATCATAGAAGCCACAGACGCCAGCATTAAAACCTTTTTCTTCCCGTTTGCATTCATGTTACGATTCAAGCCTCATTCATAATCTCTGCCACCGATTTCATAATGCGCACATACATGGAATAACTGTCTGAGCGCGCCGTCTGCAGTTTCTTCAAATCATCTGCATCTGACAGCGCCTGCCCTTCTTTTTTTGACGGGACGTTCAAAAAGTCCAGCACCGCTTCCGACGGATGCGCCACTCCCCAGAGCAGTTCATCCGCATTTGCATCCAGCGCCGCACAAATACCAACAAATGTCTCCAGACTCATAATCCTCGTCCCCCGCTCAATATGTCCCAAAAAAGACATGCTGATGCCGCATTTCTTCGCAAGCTCATCCTGCGACCAGCCTTTCGCTTTCCGGATCTGGCGGATGCGCATCCCCATTTTTCCATAATCCAATTCCTTCATGCCGTCCTCCTGTCTCAGTCAGAAATTTTGAACTGTTGTTATCCATGCAAAACATAACATTTTCTAATAAAATGTTATGTTTTGTATTTGTCGTACAATGTCTGGAAAACCGCATAAAATAAGGGTTTTTTCAATATTCATAAACAGCGCCTGTACGCTTGGAATGTGTCCGGGAACAGATTGATGATTGTCGGCTGAATTTTATAAATTTCAGTTTTTCTGTATATTTATTGTGAAATATAGTGGATTTGCAGGCATAATGAAAACAATAATTGTTAAATTTTAACAATCTTTTCATTTGTATTGCAAAAAAGATAAAATTAGTATAGAATACTTAAAGATAACATTTTATTAGAAAGTGTTGTGTGATAGAATTATTTAACTGGTATTATAAAAAAACAAATTTAAGGCACGCTCAGATAATATAAAAAGATGTGAAGCCTATTTATTTTAATAGGACTTCACACCCTGTTTATATTTTATAACAAATTAATTTTCATTTTTCGTTCATGGCAGTTCATCTCCCACAGCCATTCCATTAAATTGTCCTTTCCCTTATCCGAAAGCGTCTCCCAGATTTTATAAACACCTTAATCCTGTATCTTTTTGCAATGAATTTCAAACATCCCTCCTTCAGGCATGCCAATAATAAATGTATTGTTTCTGTCATCTGTTTCAATATAAGCAGCGTCCATATCTGCAGCGTCATTGATCAGATCAAATAACCAGTCTTTAAAATCATTTATCTCCATCTGTTCTTCCTCCATACATTGATATTTGTAATGAACTTTAGCGAAGGTTCGTTCCTGGTAAGCTGCTTTTTTATGCCATCCTAATCAGAAAACAGACCGGCAAGACATCCGATGGCTCCTCCTATCGTCGCACCTATCGTAGATGTAACAGGGGCCGCAAAAATTCCAATCGCTGCCCCAATACTTCCTCCGGCTGCTGCACCTGTTGTGCCTCCCACTAATACATCTTTGCATTTTTCTTCGAAATCTGACATATACATTTCCTCCCTTGTTTTAAATGATTACTTTGTTACTAAATTACTGCCTTCATGCCTATAGGCTCATATTATGCAAAAGGTAATACCCCTTTTTTCCGGGCATGGAATGAATATAAGAACAAGTTTTTCCTTTAGCCGCTGTCACCCTGTTTTTCATATGGATCCCTCCTTGTATCATGCAGAATTTTAACGTTATAATTTTATGGACATATTAATCGTATGCCGGATCAATATGCGGAAAGAAGCTTTGTTATATCGTATACTTCAATCGTTCTGCTGTTCATAGTATTCCCTCCTCTATTCCTGTAAATAAATTAGGTATGCTGCTTTTTTATGCCGCCTAATCAGAAAGCAGACCGGCAAGACATCCGATGGCTCCTCCTATCGTCGCACCTACCGTAGATGTAACAGGGGCCGCAAAAATTCCAATCGCTGCCCCAATACTTCCTCCGGCTGCTGCACCTGTTGTGCCTCCCACTAATACATCTTTGCATTTTTCTTCGAAATCTGACATATACATTTCCTCCCTTGTTTTGAATGATTTCATTAATACTTCGTTACTGCCGCATGCCTATGGGCTCAAATTGTTTTTTATTTGCTTTCAGATATAGAATACAACAGTTTCATTTTGCCGTAAGCAGGGGGGAATTTTTTTGTGGTGTCATCGTTTGTTTTTCAATATATTGTAAATATCTTATATTTGCATACGGCACCTAAAGAAATCGGCATTGCAATGGACAAATAAATGATACCATTTTAAAATTTGCGGTAAACAGGGGGGGATATTCACTATCCTTAATGACATTATTAAAAATACAAAGAAAAAGAAGTAATAATGAAAACTGTAACAGATACAAATGTATGAATATCCGGTATATTTTTTGACGGATTTCCAAAAAAGATACTTTGTTTTATTTTTGATGGAAAAATACAGCTTGTGCAACTGTTGAAATTATAAGAGAATATGAAGAAATTGTACAAAAAAATGGCGGATAGAAAACCTGGAAAATTGGGCAAAAGAATGGCGGATAGAAAACCTGGAAAATTGGGCAAAAGCATTCTGCGAAATGTACCTTTAAAAAGTTTATTTAAATGGTTCGGAATCATAATAGGATTATTTTGCGGAGATAATCCTATTACTTTTATGCTAATGTATTTTTCATATACTTATTTTGGATTTTTAGAAAGTATAGATATCCTAAACCTATTTTTCTTAGACTTGGCAACTCTGCTTATCAAAATTCAATCCTTATTCTAAAATATCAAATATTTTAATTGGACACAGTAATTGATTATGTCAATGCCCTTAACGGGCTTCCATCATTTCTACAATGAGAAGACAGGTTAAAATCATGAGAAACAGAATTGTGTCAATGCCCTTAACGGGCTTCCATCATTTCTACATCGGGCATATAATTAAAATTCATTCTTGAGTACTTGTGTCAATGCCCTTAACGGGCTTCCATCATTTCTACCCTATGCTTCTGAACCCCGCTAATTTCAAGGCTTTCAAGACACGATTTTGCAGGTAATTGTCTGACAATTTAAAAATCGAGTGTTTTTACCTCGTTTTTTTGTCTTTCCAAAAATTGTACTAAAATAAATACAATATATATGCACTTCCAGATTTTATTTTAACTGCTTTTGTATCAAAATTCAAGATCTATTTTTAAACTGCATATAAAATCTATGTGTGCATATTTGATGCATGTATAGCCGCATTAAGGAGCTGTAAACAAATAACTTAAACAACCTTGGCACTCTCGTAGATAAATATCCATGGAACATACACTATTCTACACAATTTGTACAAGTTATTTACAGTTCCTAGCAACACCGACTTTGGTTGCAGCAGATTTTAAACCGCACATTTATTTTCATTCATGGTATTCCCGCCGCTTCGGACACATTAGAATGACCATAAATGTACTATCAAAATAATATTTAGATTTCCTGTTTTAAAATGCCACGAAGCTGTTCAAAAAAACACATCACGAAAGCGTCTGCCTTCCGATAGATGCTTTCGTGATGGATCTATTATTTACTATTTGCTGTTTAGCATATTGAGAAGCTCCCGTGGAGTTACAATAAACGGTTCTTTTGGATAATGCCTGATATTTCCAGTAACGAGACAAACATCATCCTTGCCGGACAGCAATGCCGAAACAAGCACATTGGTATCAATGACTGCGCAGCAGATCATATCTCAGCCTCCATTCGGGCGAGACTGATTTCATTATTTATATCGTCCAGACTCATGTCAGCAACACCGTTATTTTGGGCTTGTGCCCGTAAAGCTGTAAATGCCTGTATTGCTCCCTCTCTGGTGATATCTGATACAGGAGAAGAAATTTCAAAAGGAATCCTGCGCTGCCTAACAACGGCTCTCGCAAATACGTTAATTGCGGTAGAAGCGTTCATGCCGAATTCTTGGCATAACCCGTCAAATTGCTTTTTTAATGTTTCGTCCATACGGACACTGAATGTTGCCTGCAGCCACTACATTTTCATACGGTCTGTGCAGTAAATGCGCAGACCTACCTGAACTGTTACTTCTTTGTATCAATCCATAGCTGCTAAAGCATCCTATACTAATCAGAAAGCAAACCGGCAAGACATCCAATGGCTCCTCCTATCGTCGCACCTATCGTGGAGGTAACAGGGGCTGCAAAAATTCCAATCGCTGCCCCAATACTTCCTCCGGCTGCCGCACCTGTTGTGCCTCCCACTAATACATCTCCGCATTTTTCTTTGAAATCTGACATATACATTTCCTCCCTTGTTTTGAATGATTACATTAATACTTAATTACTGCCGCATGCCTATGGGCTCATATTGTGCAAAATGTAATATCCCTTTTTCCCAGGCATGAAATGAAAATAGGAACAAGTTTTTCCTTTAGCCGTTACTGCCCTGTTTTTCATATAGATGCCTCCTCGTATCATGCAGAATTTTAATATTATAGCCTGATGGATATATAAATAGTATCCGGCTCAATAATCGGAAAGAAGCTTTGTTATATCGTATACTTCAATCGTCCTGCTGTTCATAGTAGTCCCTCCTCTATTCCTGTAAATAAATGAGTGCTCTGCTGCGCTGATCTTTATAATAGATTCCAGCTGCTGCCTTTAAAAATTTTAACCTCTCAATCACTTATTTTGTACTGTTTTCAGCAGTATTTACATTCATTTGAGATCTCATATCCTGCTTCTGTGTTATAAAGTTGTTTTTTATTTGCTTCCAGATATAGAATACAACAGTTTCATTTCGCCGTAAGCAGGGGGGTATTTTTTTGTTGTGTCATTGTTTGTTTTTCAATATATTATAAATATCTTATATTTGCATACGGTACCTAAAGAAGTCGGCATTGCAATGGACAAATAAATGATACCATTTTAAAATTTGCGGTAAGCGGGGTGGGTTGATATTCACTGCTCATAATGACATTATTAAAAATGCAAGAAAAGAGAAGTAATAATAAAAACTGTAACAGATTCAAATGTTATGAATGTTCGGTGTGTTTCTTGATGAATTTCCAAAAAAGATACTTTGTTTCATTTTTGATGGAAAAATACAGCTTGTGCAACTGTTGACATTCTAAATGAATATGAAGAAATTGTACAAAAAATAATTGACAGAAAACAAGGAAAATTGGTCAAAATCATTCTGTGAAAAGTATTTCAATAATTGATTATGTCAATGCCCTTAACGGGCTTCCATCATTTCTACTGGGAAATGTCTCGGGCATTACAATTAAAAGTGTCAATGCCCTTAACGGGCTTCCAGCATTTCTACTCCCTTGGTCAGTTCCAGAGGGCTGGAAAAGAAAGTAATGTGTCAATGCCCTTATCGGGCTTCCAGCATTTCTACATGTCAGTAGCAGTTGTGAATGAAATGAAAGAAATGCTGTGTCAATACCCTTAACGGGCTTCCAGCATTTCTACCATTTATGCGGAAAGCCAGAGAATTTTTGGTAGAACTGTGTTAATGCCCTTAACGAGCTTCCAGCATTTCTACGATACAACTGGTTCTGATATGAAAGAAGATGCAGATTGTGTCAATGCCCTTAACAGGCTTCCAACATTTCTACCATTTATGCGGAAAGCCAGAGAATTTTTGGTAGAACTGTGTCAATGCCCTTAACAGGCTTCCAGCATTTCTAGCTGTTGCCGGTTCTACTGTAGCATTTAACGTAATTGTGTCAATGCCCTTAACGGGCTTCCAGCATTTCTACACTATTGTATCTGGTTCAGCAATTAATGTGCCTAAGGTGTGTCAATGCCCTTAACGGGCTTCCAGCATTTCTACCCTGCGCTTCTAAAACCCGCTAATTTCAAGGCTTCAAAAACACAATTTTGCAGGTAATTGTCTGACAATTTAAAAACTGAGTGTTTTCGCCCCGTTTTTTTGTCTTTTCAAAAATTGTACTAAAATAAATACAATCTATATGCATTTCCAAATTTTATTCTAACTGCTTTTGTATAAAATTTCAAGATCTATTTTTAAACTACACAGAAAATCTATATGGACTCATTGTCTGTATAATGGGGTTAAAACCCTCGCCTTTAGGTAAAATCTTTAGGTAAACCCCGTAGCTTCAGGACTTGCTTGTGTCCGTGCCTCCCCATCTGTCGGCAAGCAAGCTGGTGCAGTACATCAAGGGGAATACATCCAGAAAACTGCAGATGGAATATAAAGAGCTGAATAAACAGTTTTGGGGACAGCATCTCTGGGCAAGGGGATATTTTGTGGCAAGCAGCGGAAATGTAACGGATGAAATTATCAGGGAGTATATTAAAAATCAGGATTTGCAGGAGAAAACAAACTCTGATAACTTTGAAATAGAATCAACGTAACCTGGTAAAAGATAAACTTGCGGGGAAACAGCTTCAGGCTGCTTTAACAGCACATTTATTTTCATTCACAGCAATCCAGCCGTTTCGGACACGCTGGAATGGCCATAAATGTACCATCAAAATAATTTTTATATTTCAAGTACACTCTCGGAAACCTCTAACAGGATACCGAGTGTATAAACAAACGAATTCATTAAATTTCTTCTCTGTTTCCTGGTCGCTGATACTATTAAATAATGACATTTTTTCATGCGTATCTGCATTTTCAAAAGTTAATTCATTCCAAATGATGTAATCCCAGACCAAATAACCATTTTGTCCGTTATATGTTATCGGATGTCTTTTTTGAACGATTCCATATGGTTTTTTGTCCATAATTTTCCCTACTGCTGATAATAAAACTTCGCCTGCAAGATTTCCTACAATATTCATAACGATTGTCCTCCCTTGTTTTAAACCATTTGAATGTCATGTATCTTTGTTGCAATGATGCTCAAATTATTCTCTGCTGATTTTATAACCGGCTTTTATGATCATCTTAAGTGTCTCCACAGCAGTATTTCTGTCATAATCTTTTTCACTTTCCGCAAGCCGGGCATATGAGATAAGCAGTGGTGTTTTTTTATGTTCCACATCTACTGCATCCCCATAGGTCCAGCCTTCTGCCATCCTTCCGGCTGCCCACACTTCATGCACGTTTTCTGCCATGGCTTCTGTTAAAGCGGAAAGATCTTCTGGCAGAATCACATCGCTTGTATCAATTGGCTTTGGTCTATACATCATTTCAATCCTCCATCTTTGTATACGTTTCGTTTATTGCTTTCAGCAAAGTCCATGGCCATATGAAACCGTCTGTCCTTGAGCTCTTTTCTCTTTCCTGCGGTAAATCTGTCCTCTTGTGCCAAATAGCCCGATACTCTTCTCAGCCTTCTGATTGCGGCGGACTGACAGCAAGGGCATTTCTCCGTAATTCTTCCCATATACCCGCAGTCCGTACAATCATCCAGCGGAAAATTGATTCCAATATAGTTACAATCCATCCTGCAGGCATATTCGACAATTTCCCGGACAGCTTCCACATTTCTTCCCGGCATCTCGCGAAGCTCCACATAAGTTATGGATCCGCCGTTGCACAAGCTATGGAATTCTCCTTCCAGTGCAATCTTCTCCTGATAGCTGACAGACATATTCACAGGGACATGAAAAGAATTCGTATAATAGCCTTTTTTACATACTTCAAAGTCCTTTCCCTGATGGATACTGTCATACTGGGCGAAATTACCGGTAACCCCTTCCGCGGCTGTGGCCAGAAGAGAGAAATTCAAATGATCCTCTTCTGTGATTTTATCCGTATATTCTCTCATATGACGGATTATGGCTATGGCTTGCGCATAGTACTCTTTCATTACAGAAGCTGAATCTATGGTGCAGCCCTTAAGAACCGCCATCGCATCCCATAAACCGATAAATCCGATGGATAGTGTTCCATTTTTCAGCATTTCCCTGGCATCACGGCTTTCTGCGCCCAAATAATATCCCTTCCCGTAATATTCCTCAAATATCCCCTGCCCGCAAAGCGTCTGGAATCTGTGCAGAAGTACCGCTCTGGCATCCGTCAGATTTTCATCTAATATCGTATAAACCTGTCCAGATCTCCCTGTGACTGGTATGCCATCTGAACCAAATTCAACGTTACGCATGCAACATTTCCTCTGTTCAGGGAGCCTTCTGTGCCGTTGACATTCGTCACCACCCTTGTCCTGCATCCCATGATTCCAATCGTATCAGCAGGAAACGGCGCATTGGCCGTACTGTCACAGTTAAAGTAGGTAGGCACCATACGTTTGGCCGTGACGCTTAACGCCTTCTCGTACAAATCATGATTTTCCGTATTTTCTTCCCGATTTACCCCGCTTTTTATCTTAAATACCATATTAGGAAAAATAAACGGATTCCCTCTGTCATCTCCCTGCTCATAAGCTTCCAGCATCAGCAAGGACGCGCGTCTTCCCTTTTTACTGGTATCCAGGCCAAAATTAAATGTCACATATGGATTTTCACAGCCTTTCCTTGTATTCATATTCAGGTTTAAGAAAAACTCATGAAAAATTTCAATAATTTCCTCGCTGCTTTCCTCCTCAATATAAGCTGCCACATCCGAATCAAAATGGATAAAGCCGATCCCTCCCGACTGCATATTCGTAAGCTCCACGATTGCGCGATGCAACGCATTCATCATATTGCCAAAGCTTCTCTTCCTTTCACCCACCATATCCTTTACGGAAATCCCCAGGCAGTTGTATACAATATTATAGTATTCCAGATCATGAATATGGCAGGTGCGGCTGTTATGCTTCTGCGCATATCTCTTCGGAACAATGCTGCTTAATACCTCATTCTTTTTAGAATCCTGGCCAGCCTCTGAAATTACACCTGCCGCATTTCTCTTTCTATTTGCCAAATCAATAACTCTCTTCATAAATGATCTTCCCCCTCTGAATTGTTTTTCTGATAAGATGTTTTCATGATACCTCTGTCTATTCCTATACCGCTAAGTCCAATTCTCTGATATTGCCGTTAGCAACAGAAAACATATGCTGATTAGAAGAACCCACATACTGGATGTCCGGATTCTTCAAATCTATTACAAAGCTGCCCGTCTTAATGTAATCAACAAGCCGAAGGATATTCTCAGGTACCCTTTCTATCTCCCATCCGGTATAGACACATACATTGTAGCCTTTTCCCTTCAGCTTTTGAATTAAGATTTCCAGACTGTTCGCCTGTTCCAGAGGTTCCCCTCCCGAAATCGTAATCTTTTTGTTACTGCACTGCGATTCAATAAAAACCATCAGCTCCTCTATCGGAACCATTGTTCCCTTGCCATGCTCCTTGATAGCTGCATTGTGGCATCCCTTACAGTTCCTGCCGCAGCCCTGTAAAAAAAGTACACTCCTGACACCAGGCCCATCATCACAACTGTCGTTATACCATCCTGCACATTCTATTCTGTCTGTCATGAAAGCACCTCCTAAAACAATGATGTTATTTGAATGCTATGTATTTCTGTTCCAATTGATACTCAAATTATAGCATGATAAAATTTGCCATAAACAGGGGGGTATAAAATTCATTGCCTGCCGCCAGGGCTGATTTTATAACCGGCTTTTATCATCATCTTTCTAATCATGATGCTTCTTTCCTGTTCTCAAGTACTGTTTTCAGCAGTAGTTACGTCCATTTGAGATCTCATATCCTTCTCCTGTTCCTGTGTTATAAAATTATTTTTTAATTGCTTCCAGATATAGAATACAATAGTTTCATTTTGCCGTAAGCAGGGGGGATTTTTTTATTGTGTCATAATTCATTTTTCAACATATTACAGATATCTTATATTTGCATACAACATCTAAGAAAAGTGGCATTGCAGCGGACAACAAGTAAATGATACCATTTTAAAATTTGCGGTAAGCAGGGGGGATATTCAGTGCGCTTAATGAAATTATTAAAAATTCAAGTACTAAAGAAATAATAATAAAAATTGTAACAGATACAAATGTATAAATGTCCGGCTTGTGTTTCATTTTTGAAGGAAAATACAGCTTGTGGTAACCGTGCAGATAACCCTTGAACTGTTATAGCTTGTGCAACTGTTGAAATTATAAGTGAATATGAAGAAATTGTACAAAAAATGATTGACAGAAAACAGAAAAAATTGGACAGAAGCATTCTCACGCCCTTAATTATATCGACATAAGTGATTGCTTAGACTTGATAACTCTGTTTCTGAAAACTTAATCCTTATTCTAAAATATCAAAATATTTTGATTGGACACAATAATTGATTATGCTAATGCCCTTAACGGACTCCCATCATTTCTACGACGAAACTAACGTAACAATGAATTTGTATTTATAGTGTCAATGCCCTTATCGGGCTTCCATCATTTCTACGTAATCTTCTTAAAGACTATGATCTATCTGTTAAATGTGTCAATGCCCTTATCGGACTTCCATCATTTCTACCACTGAATGATGCGCACATGTTAGGCAGATTAACAGTGTGTCAATGCCCTTATCGGGCTTCCATCATTTCTACCGGCTCCGGAGAACTATAAAAGATCAAAACCTATATTGTGTCAATGCCCTTATCGGGCTTCCATCATTTCTACTCTCAATTTCATGCATTTTATTGCAACTGGATTATTGTGTCAATGCCCTTATCAGGCTTCCATCATTTCTACACCCGCAAACCCTTGCTACAGGCTAGTTATAGCTTTGTGTCAATGCCCTTATCGGGCTTCCATCATTTCTACGTAGCAACTATTTTATTCAGTGCGCAGGATATTGCTTGTGTCAATGCCCTTATCGGGCTTCCATCATTTCTACCCTATGCTTCTGAAACCAGCTAATTTCAAGGCTTCCAAGACACGATTTTGCAGGTAATTGTCTGACAATTTAAAAATCGAGTGTTTTTACATCGTTTTTTTGTCTTTTTAAAAATTGTACTAAAATAAATACAATCTATATGCATCTCCATGTTCTATTTTAACTGTATTTGTATAAAAATTCAAGATCTATTTTCAAACTACGCAAAAAAACTACGCAAAGATTTGTAACAGTTCAAGGTTTATCTGAACTGTTGCAAAACATCTATGTGTACATATTCGATACATTCATAACCGCACTAAGGAACCGTAAACAAATAACTTAAACAGCACATTTATTTTCCTTCATGGCAATCCAGCCGTTTCCGACACGTTAGAATGTCCATAACTATACCATCAAAATAATATTTATATTTCCTGTTTTAAAATGGTTTTAAAATGCCACAAAGCTGTTCCTGAAAACACACCAAGAAAGCATCTGCCTTCCGACAGATGCTTTCTTGATGGAACATATTGTTTTGCTATCTGCTATTCTCTGCTGATTTTATAACCGGCTTTTATGATCATCTTCAGTGTCTCCACAACAGTATTTCTGTCATAATCTTTTTCACTTTCCGCTAGCCTGGCATATGGGATGAGCAGCGGTGTTTTTTTATTTTCCGCATCTTTTACATCGCCATAGGTCCAGCCTTCCGCCAGCCTTCCGGCTGCCCACACATCATGCACGTTTGCTGCCAGGGCTTCTGTTAATGCGGACAGGTCCTCTGGAAGAATCACATCGCTTGTGTCAATTGGCTCTGGTTTATACATCTTTCAATCCTCCATATTTGTATAGGTTCCGTTTATTACTTTCATCAAAGTATTTCCGATATTATTGATTTCATCCTGTTTCCAGATGGTTATAACATCCAGCATTTCGCCGCGCGTTTTCTGCATTTCATTCTCATTGGTTTCCTGCGCATCTGCTATCAGGACAGGGGTTGCATTGATCCCTAGTTCCTTTGTGACCGTGACCAGCTTGTAATAAAAATCCTGCTGCAGATTTCTTCTTGCCTTGCATTCTATAAATAAGCTTCGAAAACCTTTGGTTATAATGCAGTCAAATTCATTTTTCACATTTGTTTCTTTCCAGTTTATTTCCAGGCCGCTGACAACATCATCAAACCGTCCGTTTTCTTTTGCTTTATGATAGGTATACACTTCAAGCATCTTCCCTGCGGCCGTCATAAGCGCTTTGATCTGCCTGGTTGCATAGGTAAAGCTCATTTTTCCGCCTGCGGATGCAGTAAGGTTCATGATATATCCTTTGCCGCTAAAGTAATCCAGAAGTTCTTTCAGTGCATCCTCCCTGCCTGGCGGCATCTGTACGCCATTCACGGACAGGCTGTCAAATATGATACTGGCCTCGCCCTTTCCTTCATTCAGATAGATATCAACTGCGTCTGGAACCATAAGCGCATAGACATTGGAAAACAGCCGGTCATATTCACGCTTCGGATTGCGCTTATCCATGATGATCACCTCGCAGGAATCCGTCGTATATGCATGAATGCTGCTTTCCGGTTCAATAATACGATGTTCTTTTAAGAACGCAATTATTTTTTCCGCGCTTTTCGCGCATACAAACGGAAGAATATAGCGGTATGCATAACCGGGCATATGCTCCGGCGCCTTTTGTTTCAGGCATGCGATCACATCGTTTGTTTTCGAATAGTCTCCAAGTGTATCGCAAAGCTGTTTCCAGACAGCTTTATTTTTACAGTATCTTTTCCATAGTTCTTTATAATCCTGGAAGAACTCCGGCTGGCTGTTGTTTCCGCTTCGCGAGAGATGAAACGCGGCCATATCGGCAACCGTTATAAAGGATGGTTTTGTGATGTAGCTAAACAGGCTACACCCGGAAAGTTCCACAAATTTCATTTTAGCGGAATCATATTTGTAGTGCGCAAAAGAATTATAAAATCCTGTGCCCTGCAGAATCCCCGACAATCTGGATGTATTTTTTTCCACTGCGAATACGCGCTTTCCTTTGCTTCTTTTCAGAAGGTCATTTTGCAAAGCAGCAGACAGCTCCTCTATCTTTGCCACATGCCTGCATGTTACGCGCAGGATCCTTCCGCTGCCAAGTTCTTTGATCTTTGTTTCGAGCTGCTCATTTATCAATGCCGCCGCGCTGTCTGTATAGTATATCATCATTTCCACAACAGCCTTCATCCGTTTTTTTCTCATATATTCCAGGATATTCGGCATGGAATTTTTTAAGCCTTTGATATGGCCAGGCTCCTCCGCAAGGCATACATATAAAATCTTCTTTGGGTCTGCGACAGATGCGGCCGCGACATTTCCAAAAGCCTTTGTGTTGAATTCTTCTTCCGTATCATAAGGAATTACCATATAAGCATCTTCTGTATAAGTAAGGATAAATGGAATGTTGCGGATCATATCCGCATCCACCTGTTTCCAGTCACGGTATTCCATGCTGGCAAGAACCGGATAAAACATTGCTTCAAAAGCCTTCACCTGTTCTGTCACAGACTTCTTCCTTTCATAGGAAAGGTTTTGGACAGCATGCACAAAGGCATGTTTTAATCCTTCATACAGGGGTACTTTTTCTTTATCGCCATTCCAGATATCCTTCAGGCAGGAATACCATTCCTGAAAAGAAGCAATGCATTTTTTATTCGTTCCGATCAGTGTTTTCATTTCCTCTATGCTGTGTCCTGTGAGGAGGTTTTGTTTTTTAACTTCTTCGGCTTTTTTGGCATACAGCCGGTGCAGTTTTACCGAAAGCCGGTCCAGGTCATCCAGATGGTTTAATTCTGTCTCTGGTGCGTGATCCCATTTGTCATAACTGCCGTTTCCCGTGTATTCCGCCGCAAGCTTCTGGTTTGGCATACTGCGTACTATACATATATGCTGTCTGCGTTTTTCATCTTTTGTGGAACCATCCAGACAGTCTGCAAGGTCTTTTTTATATTTCCAGCCTAAGCAGAGTTTTTCCGTGACCCATCTGCGATGTTCGATCCAGATCAGTTCATTCTTTGTCTGGTTATTTTTTTTATTTGTATGCAGGCCCAGATCTGTAAATGTGCGTGCAGCTTCCTCAAAACCGCATTCCCGCAGATCAATGCCTATACTGTACAGCTTATATTTCAGCGACAGCACACTGGCAACGCAGGCATTGTGGTTGTATTTTTTCCTGAAATTTTTCCGGATCATTTTACGATCCACATTCAGATTCTTTTCCCAGACCAGATGTATGTTGAAAGCCATTCTTTCGACTTCCTGATAAGATGCCGTTTTTTTCATATCGGCATTTACATACAGCGGATAGGTTCCGGGATATGGCTGCGGAGCGTTTTCCACGTTTTCACAAATGTAATGGATACTGCATTTTGCCTCAAGCGTATCGGCCGCTTCCCTGCACGCATATGCCGCTGATGCATTCAGGCTGTCTTCGCCAAGCGCAATGAATACATAGTGCGGATATCCGGCATCATAATAATCATACATCAGGTTCTGCAGGATATCTGTATTCGATTTGGCATCATCCCGTTTTAAATTTTCCAACCGGAATGTAATATTTCCATATGCATCCTTGCTGCCGTCCAAAGACCCGTCGATATTAAAAAACTGGTTCAGCTGCGGACGCTCTTTGAGATAGACTTCTTTGTCCGTCCCGTCATCGGATATGACAATTATGTTCAGCGTTTTCCCCCGCATTTGCCCGGCCTGAAGGCACGCGTCAAGAAATTTTTGCCCATAGTTGCCGAATCCTGCGATCAGGATATTGATATCCGCAGCGTCAGCGGGAACATCCTGATACAAAGGCTGTTCATACAAATGATACTGTATCGCCAGTGAAGAGTTTTTTTCTTTATTTGCATCCAGTGATTTTTCCACATCCGCCAGTATCCATTGTTCACCGGAACGCTTTCTGGCAGCCAGATCAGAAGGCAGCGCATAATAAAGTGCGTCTTCCAGGTCTTCCAGCAATTCCTCGCAGTCTGCATATCTGTATGTCCGTTCGCACAGACATTTTTGAAGAATCTTGGTAAGTATCTGCCGCAGCCTTGGATGTGCATTGGCTTCGGAAGCCTGTATCAGCTTTGAAGTGTCAACCAGTTCTTTCAGCCTGTGGTATTGGCTGCTCTGGTACAGATACTGATGTTCTTTTGCTTCGCCGGAAACAATGACCGCATGAAACAGCGTGGCTCCGATGGAGTAAATATCCGTCTGATTGCTGGCGTTTTCATATCCCGCTTCCGGTTCCATATACCCTGTCGTTCCCATGCAGGTGTCGGATGCCTTATATACGGAGCATACAGAATTGACATCAAACAGGGATATGGACTGGGTTAGTGTCTGGTTCCTGCGGTTTACAAATCCAAAGTTGGACGGCTTGATATCACGGTGGACCATATCCGCGCAATGCAGGGCGCAGATGCATTCTGTCAGTGATTTGACCGCCAGCAGTACGGTCACAAGATTTTTTTCGGGCCGGATGCCTGGATGTTTATGAATTTTATCACAGATTTTGTCAAAAGTTTCCAGTTCCGGATCAGGCGTCCATATATAAGAAGTGCCTATTATCTTTCCCTCTTCATCGCAGCCATGGTAAATCTCAAAAGCCGGTATAAAAGCAGCCAGCTCCGAACCGCCGCTTTTTCGTTTGGCCTCCATCAGCATTTCATACGGCTCCAGGTATTCTTGTTCCGCTTTCCGGAACCGTTCTTTTGCATCTTTGAACTCTTCCGGGCTGATCAGCTGTCCGTGTTCATTCCGTTCCAATGCGTACGCCTCCGCCGGATAAAATTCTTTCAGGATGCCTTTGCCGCTTTTTTCATAATATGCTTCATAGCATACGGAAGATGCACCGTTGTCTTGATTTTTATCTTTATTTTTATCCTGATTAATTACTTTCCCGATCGTAAATGTTCTCTTAAATATCCCTTCGTCGCTCTTTCCGCAAAGAAGGATGGATTTTTTTAAATATTGGCGTTCCTTCATGCCGGTTTTCTCCTTTTGTCTATTGCAGATCCATAAATATGATACTATGGTCATCAAAGATTTCCTGCGAGCCAAGATACTCTTCCAGTCTTCGCATTTCGTGGTTGGAAATCATGGCGGATACTTCCGGTTTCAGCCTGTTTCTTTCAAACATCTGCCGCCATGCGCCGTCCGAACAGATCATAACGGATTCCATCCCTACCGCGCTGACGTCCTTGAAAACAGCCATTTCATGGGCGTTTTCTGTTGTGGTTGCACAACATCCCGACGAACTGTCCGCCGGCATTGCCAAAATGCGGCAGCGTCCGCCTCCCGCTGCCAGGATGATACCGTCCCCAAGGTGAAAACATAACAGCCGCTGTTTGGCCTTATCATATAACACGCTGGAAATTGTACTGGAATATGCTTCCGGTTCCTTTTTATCTTCCATGGCCCGCTGTTTTAATTCGTAAAGGATATGAGAAAGGCCAAGTTCCAAAACCTGTCTGCCGTTCATTTCAAAAAACGCGGAACCTTTCTTGAATAACAGGTTCGTAATCGCCCTGCCTGCAATCTCTGCTCCTGTTTTTGCCTCGCTGCAGGATGATACGCCGTCCGCTAATGAGATAACGGCATATCTTTTGTTTTCCGCATGACAGACCGCGTCCTGGTTTTGCACATGGGACGCGGCATGGCAGGCGCCTGTATGACTGAATGTATAAATCATTTTGAAGCTGTCTCCCTCCTGACCGATCCTTTACATGTTTAAATATGCATTATGAACTTAAAAACAATTTCTTGCGCAAAATGGCAAAATTTTAATACTATGCAACAG
>CAOKJJ010000024.1 GCA_948468465.1 uncultured Eubacterium sp.
TTGAAAAACCGGTAATCTTTACCCTTTTTTATCTCTAAAAGCGAAATCTCTGTCAGAATATTTGTTCGTAAAATACATGATCAGGCCGAGTATGTCATATGGAAATGCAATTTTCTTCTTGACAAACACATGTTCTGTATTTATAATATAGTAAATCGAACATACGTTTGTAAAGGCGGGAAGTATTATGAAATATATTAAGATTAGAACTATAAAATATAAAGCAGTTCATGCTGTTTTAATGATTCAGGTTTTATTTTTTATCTTCTGCATGACAGCTATATTCTGTCAAATGGCGGCTCATACTGCAGGCAGAATCAATGAGAAGAAGAACGAACGTTTTGCAAGCGTAAAGATTTGTTCCGGTGAATCCTTATGGGAAATTTCGAGCCGTTTTTATTCGGATGAATATAAGAACATGCATTTGTACGTTAAAAGGATTATGAAGTTAAATCATATGTCAGATGAAAACGTTTGTTCCGGAGCATATTTGATTATACCTTATTATGATTAAAGAACTGTGCATAAATAAATTATTATGCCAGGAACGATCAGAAATTAAAAATTGACAACGTATACAGATTGTAGTAAAATAAAAGAAAAGAAAGAAGGTTCACATATGGCAACGACTACACCAACACAAATCAGAATAGAAGAATGCACAAAGAAACAAGCTGTAGAACTTTTAGAAGGCCTAGGACTTAATTTGTCTGATGCAGTGAATATATTCCTAAGACAAGTGATTTTGCAGAATGGAATACCTTTTGATGTAAAATATCCTGAATTTAAACCAGAGGTGATTGAGGCTATGGAAGAAGCAAAACGAATTAGCAGAGATCCAGAAACAAAACGTTATAGCAGTTTTTCAGAAGCATTAGAGGATATAGATTTATGAAGTATGATTTAATACTGTCTGGAAGATTTAAGAAAAGTTTGAAATCCGCTAAAAAACGCGGACTTGATATTTCATTATTGAATTCTATTGTTGATAAACTGCTTCAAGGAGTGCCGCTTGATAAAAAATATCAGGAGCATTCATTAAAAGGAATTTGGATTGGATTTAGAGAATGTCATATACAACCAGATTGATTACTCATATATCTGATAGAAGATGATATATTGACATTAACATTTGTTGATACAGGAACACATGCAGATTTATTTAAGAAATGATTTTTTACGATATGATATTTTGCAAAATGAGATGCCTTTTGATGTAAAATATCCCGAATTAAAACCAGAGGTGACTGGAGCTATGGAAGAAGCGATGCACTTCACAGTGTGGAGAATCTATCCAAAATTTGAGAGTCATAGCGGGTTATGCTGACTAAATTTTGGATAAATTCTTCATATCATGTCCTATGGGTACAAACTGTGAAATGCGTCTCTAAAAAATATTTTTTAAACACGCTCTAACGTGTGGTCTTTTTTTATTATTGCTTTTTTTATGCTTTTTAAAGAATTATAGTCTTCAATTGATTTAAATACATAATTCGAAAAAATGGTGGATAGCAATAATTTAGCCATATTCCCAATTGGATTTTGCATAATATCAGTTACTGTTGATCCTGCGTCATAACATTTTTGACCTATATCTATAACTAATGCTAGTGGACTTTTACTATTTTTATACTCTCGGATTCGTACAATGATGTTCTTAGATGCATTATCCGAAGATGCATACTTATTGTTATATAAAGGAACAATCATATCATTAAGCAAATTCAGGTAAGCATCGAATGCAGTAAGTAAATGGCCAAGATCAATGATGTTATTACTATATTGTAATAGTGCCTGTTCATAATTGGCATATTCTTGCGAATTCCATGCAAATTTCAAATATTTTGCAGGTAGCAATGCAAATGCATAGACATTAAGTAAATATCCCGCTTCGTATTCATTAGTAAAATCTATTTCAAAGTTTCGCTTTTGTACGAGCTGCGGCGTACTGTTAAAAAACTTAGGATAACTAAGATTAAGAACTTCTGGAATATTATAATCGTAGGATTCCCTTAACATTGATCGGACTATTTGGTATATTTCACTGGTATCTTTGTGATGCTTGAGTACTTCATTTTTTACCATGTTATATGTAAGTATTTCTTCATTACTTAAACGATTAGAAAGTTCTTTTAAATATAAATTTATATTATCAGCGTACGGAATTTCCAGTTTTTTTCTAATGTTTTTTGTGAACATTTTTGAAATCTGTTCTGCATTCCACCAATAAATATTTTCTTCGTTACAAATTTCATCAATGTAGCGCGTATATTTTTCGCTAGGAAGATCTACACGTTTCTTGTTACTTTGGATATCTCGAAGCCTATCAGAAAAATTACCTCTGCAGATATCTCTAGCTGCCAGCTTTATAGAGCCGTCCTCTATTAATTTACCGAAATCAGCTTCTGGCAATTTGCTTAAATCATAGAATCCTTTTCCTTCATCGCTTAATATTAATGTCCTCAAAGCTCTGTTTAAATTAATGGATGAATCACTTATAACAAACTCATGAAAAAATAGAAGGCGAATAATTATATATGCTCTTAGATATAAACATGCCTGTCCGTTCTTTATATTAGCTTTTTTTATCATTTCATCCTCTGAATTTGTGATTGGATCAAATATAGAATTGTTTGCTGCCATGTCAGATCCTCCTTATCTGTTTTTGTAATCTAGAATTAATCAATATGTTTCAGCAAAATACTTTTGTCTATGAACTTATTTATGCCATTTCTATTATAATCGTTTTTTGGACAAATGTAAATATGTTTGTAGCTTTTATAAGAGTTTGATAGTTACCAGATATTTACCAAATATTTTCTTAATTTTGTTTTAATATATAGTAATGTATGATATACTTTTTGATAGAGGATGCGCCAGTTCGGCTCTTAAAATTAGATTTACTACTGTAAGGTAAAAAAAACTACGATAAGGTGAAAAACATTTATGCTAAGATTTTTATATGTTATTATCATGAACCTGTTCCGTGCACCGTATATGATTACAAGGATGCGGTATGAAGCGGATCATCCGGAAAAATATTCCATAGAACAGCGCTATGAACTGGATCAGCGTGCGATTCGCATTATGTGCAATACCGGAAAAATTCAGACCGAATGTTACGGAAAAGAAAATCTTCCGAAGGAGGGCGGATATATTATGTATCCGAATCATCAGGGGAAGTTTGATGCTCTGGCAATTATTTTATGCCATGAGTCTCCTTGTTCGATTGTGATGGATATCAGAAAATCCAAGTCGATACTCGTGCGTGAATTTGTAGATTTGCTGGAAGGAAAACGTCTGGATAAAAAAGATGTGCGTCAGGCGATGAAAATTATCCGTGAAGTAGCAAATGAAGTAAAAGAGGGCAGACGTTACATTTTATTCCCGGAAGGCGGCTACGAATTCAACAATAAAAACAAAGTAGATGACTTTAAACCAGGCAGTTTTAAAAGCGCAACGATATCGAAAGCGCCGATTGTGCCGGTTGCACTGATTGACTCCTTTAAAGTATTCAACAGCCTGCATGTAATGCCTGTAACCGCACAGGTACATTTTCTAAAGCCTATTCCATATGAAGAGTATAAGGGCATGAAAACGCAGGAGATTGCAAAGCTTGTGAAAACACGGATCGAAGAGAGAATAGAAGGGCGGATAGAAAACCGGACAGTTAGTTCCTAACTGTCCAGCCCACGTTCTCTAAGCTGTACCATTTTTGCAGCCTGCCTTCTTCTTGCATCCGCCTGTGCCGCATAATTGCGCCTTGTCGTGTTGACGTCTTTATGTCCCAGCACATCTGCAACCAGATAAATGTCGCCTGTTTCCTGATAGAGGTTTGTACCAAAGGTACTGCGCAGTTTATGCGGAGTAATGCGTTTGACCGTTGTGACAAGCTGTGCATATTTCTTCACAAGTTTTTCTACAGAACGGACGCTCATCCGTTTGCGCTGCAAAGATAAAAACAATGCGTTGGTATGGCCTTCCACAGCCTCTGTTTCTTTGCGCAGCTCCAAATAATCAAGGAGTGCATCAGCTACTTCATCATTAAAATAAACGATAACCTCAGCGCCGCCTTTTCTATGTATTTTTACACCGTTATTTTTAAAATCAAGATCCTGGATGTCAATGCCAACACATTCCGATACACGGATGCCCGTGCCAAGCAGAAGGGAAAGCAGAGCAAGGTCACGCAGCTTGGTCTGTTCATGGTAGGCAAGCTGGTGCGCAGTCAATTTTTCTCCGGATTCCACCTCGTCTAAAAGCATTGCGACCTCATCTACATCCAGACGGATAATTTCTTTTTCATGAAGCTTTGGAGTTTTTACTAAATCCGGCGGATTTGTCTGTATCAGCTGCTTTCTGAAAAAATAGTTATAAAAGCTTCGAAGACTTGCCAATTTTCTGGAAATTCCACGTTCATCATTTGTATGTTCCAAGCCATCTTTTGTATATACCTTTAAATAGTTCAGGTATTCTTCAATATCAAGCGGAGTGATCATATCCAAAAATGATATTGGAATATTTGGAATCTCATATTTTCGGCAAATCGGATTATTTTCATGCAAAAAAGAGAAAAAGATGCCAAGATCATATGCATAGGCCAGCCGGGTACGGGATGAGGTTGTATGTTCCGTTCCAAGGAAAAACTCCTGGCAAAAGCGGGGCAGTTCTTTTGTCATGGCCCGCAGTTTTAATTCATTTTCTATTTTAACTTTTTCATGATATGTTTTTTCCATTGTTCTATCGTCCACCTTAATATTCGTATTTGTTCAATTGTTATCCATCTTTGGCCAGTCATCAAAAGAAGCGGCCTGAATTGCTGCAAACAGCCTGTTTTTGATTCCCGGATAGTCTGTATTCAGTGTCTGCAGCAGGTTTTTAGCGTATTGCCGTTTGGTATGTCCGTCCGCAGGACATGGATTTTTTACGACAGGAAGCTGGTATTTATTTTGAAATCCAAGAAGTTCTGCTTCCGGCACATAGATCAAAGGTCGTATGAGTGTCAGCCCTGTACGTTCCCAATCAGTTTTCGGTGAAAACGAATGGAAACGGCTTTCGAAAAAAAGGGAAAGAAGCATCGTTTCGATCAGGTCATCCCGGTGGTGCCCATAAGCAACCTTATTACATCCATGACGTAAAGCTGCCTGATTCAGCGCACCTTTCCTAAGCTTAGCACAAAGGGAACATGGATGGGAAGATTTTTTATGCCCAAAGACAATTTCCTGAATTTGGGTAGGTATTATTTCATAAGGAACCACAAGAGCTTCACAATAATTTTTAAGCGGTTCCAGATCAAGCGTTTCGAATCCCAGATGAACGGTAAATGCCATTAACGTAAATCGTTTCGGATAAAAACGCTGCAGGTTTTTTAAGGCGCAGAGCAGAGCAAGCGAATCTTTTCCGCCGGATATGCCAACAGCGATTTTGTCCTGATCTTCCAGCAGATGATAATCATCCACAGCACGGCGGACATAGCTGAGCAGTCGTTGCATTTTCATGAGTTCCTCCCGGGGGTGTGCTTTTTAACTGATTGGTGACTTGCTGTTTTATGTATATTATAATCGTCTGGTAAGGCAAAATCAATGTTTATGTGATAAATATTCATATTCATCATAGGAAACATTGACTTACTGGAAGGCACAGATTATAATATGACAGGAAATATTGAAATCTTTATTCAGAAATATAAGGAATTTTGCAAAATTGCTACAGGAAAGGAATAACTATATGAGATTTGTAATACAAAGAGTATCAAAAGCATCTGTAACAGTCAACAATCAAGTGATAGGCAGCATCGGGAAAGGTTTTTTAGTATTGATCGGCGTATGTGATTCGGATACGAAAGAAATCGCGGATAAAATGATTCGTAAAATGCTGGGACTGCGGATTTTTGAAGATTCCGAAGGAAAAACAAATCTTTCTTTGGATGCCACAGGCGGCGAATTGCTTCTAGTATCTCAGTTTACTTTATATGCGGACTGCCGTAAAGGAAACCGGCCGTCTTTTATACGGGCAGGCGCACCAAAGCTGGCTGATGAATTGTATCAATATATCATACAAAAATGCAGCGAACAAAATGACCATGTAGCAACCGGTGAATTTGGCGCGGACATGAAGGTGGAGTTAGTAAATGACGGGCCGTTTACCATTGTGCTGGATTCAGATGATCTATGATGTGAATTTTTATGATGTGACTTCCTCTGATATGACTTTTAAAACAGGCTTAACTATTCGTAAAAGTGTCCTTTTGCGAATAGTTTCAGATCAGTGTCAAACGCCGTATGACTTCTGCCCTCAGTACACTTTAGAGCGTGGCTTAAGCGAAAATCGTTTCATACGGCGTTTATTTGAAGTATTTAATAATTCAAAAGTTTCTTATAATGTAAAATCATATCTACACATCCGTCTACGCCAAGCTTGGCAGAATTTAATGTCAGGTCGTAGGATCTGGAGTTTCCCCATTTTTTATTAGAATAATAGTTGTAATAGCTGGAACGCTGTTTATCTTTTTTATTAATCATATCTTTTGCTTTTGATTCATTGACCTGGAATTCGTCCATTGTATTTTTAATTCTGAATTCCAAATCGGCATGAATGAATGTATTGATTGTATGTGGAAAATCATTTAACGCGTAATCTGCGCAGCGTCCTACAATAATACATGATTCTTCTGATGCCAGTTTTTTTATGGTGTCAAATTGTGCCAGAAAAATTTTATGATTGAGCGGCATATCTAAAAACGGCGCAGCAGTGTAGCCGGTTGCCGAATAAGTATCCATAACAAGAGAATATAAAAAGCTGTTTGTTGGCTTTTCATCCTGTGAATGGAAGATTTCTTCACATAGACCGCTTTCTTTTGCAGCCCTGCTTAATAATTCTTTATCGTAGCATTTGATACCCAGCTTTTCACTTAATTTCTGGCCGACATTTTTACCAAGACTTTCAAATTCACGTCCGATCGTAATCACATAATTGCTCATATATACGCTCCTTCCTGCATACACCAGAGCGTATTTGAAAATGAAAACATTTTTCAAACATGCTCTAAGCTGCCTTTGAAATTTTATATATTCTATTATAATGCATTTGGTATATTCTGTACAGAAAAAATGATTTTTTTTCTGAATTCTATCTATTTTGCACAATTCATTATTTTACACAATTCACAAGGCATCTTTTTTGATTTCCAGCAATTCCTGAAAGTAGGCAGGAAGCGGGGCTGAGAATTCTACATAGGAATCTGTACGCGGATGGATAAAGCCCAGCGTCATGGCGTGCAGACACTGCCCCTGCAGATGAAATTTGCATTTCGCTGGTCCGTACAGTGGGTCTGCCAAAAGCGGATGGCCGATCTTAGCCATATGGACGCGGATTTGGTGTGTTCTTCCTGTTTCTAATTCAAATTCCAGATAGGAATGGCGGCTAAACCGTTCCAAAACATGGTAATGGGTAACGGCTGGCCTGCCGTTTGGTACATCACATGCCATTTTCAACCGGTTTTTGGGATCCCTGCCGATCGTCGTGCGGATGGTTCCGGAATCTGCTTTTACAATGCCTGTGACAATTCCCCGGTAACGCCTTGTTACGGAATGTGCTTTCATTTGTTCCGCAAGTTTATGGTGTGCGGCATCGTTTTTGCAGATAACAAGCGAGCCGGTCGTATCTTTGTCTATTCGGTGCACGATTCCCGGGCGGATTTCACCATTAATGCCGGACAGATGATTTTGACAATGATACATAACCGCATTGACGAGCGTTCCGGTGTAATGTCCGGGAGCCGGGTGTACGACCATGTCTTTCGGCTTGTTTACGATCAAAAGATCCTCGTCTTCGTATAAAATGTCCAGAGGGATGTTTTCCGGCTGAATATCCACCTGTATGGCAGGTGGCACGCAGACCGTTACAAGATCGCCTTCTTTGAGCAGATAACTTGGCTTTAAAGTAACATCTGAAATATGCACCTGTCCGTTTTTTATCATTTTTTGAAAAAAAGACCGGGATAGCTCCGGATAAATGACAGCTAAAAATTTGTCTAACCTTGTTCCGTCATATTCCGCATGGACTTCAAACGTCTGCATCATGATACTCTCTTTCTTTTTGCATAAAAATGATTCCTTATTTGGATTTTTTGAACCTGGTAAAAATGTGAATCTGTGCAATATCTTCATCTTTGTAATAAAATAAGAACAATAAAACAAGTAAAAATGTGGATACTGTTACATAAATATCCGCAACGTTAAAAATCGGAAAGTTAATCAGGGAAAAATAAAAAAAATCAATCACATATCCATGTAAGATCCGGTCAATTGCATTTCCAACGGCTCCGGACAGAAACAATGCCGCGATTACGCGCAAATACCAAAAACGTTTTGTCAGAGGGATTTTATGATAAATATAAGGAATAAAAAAAAGCATCAGCGCAGCCATAATTACAAAAAGGCTCCTCTGCCCCTGCAGCAATCCAAAGGCGGAGCCTCGGTTTTCCAGATAATGAAGTTCAAAAACATTTTGTATCAGCACAATGGCATCATTTCCTTTCAGAGTATGCTGTGCGGCCTGTTTTGTGATTTGGTCCAGCAGGGTAAGCACAATAACGCCAATGCCGAAGCTTAACATGCTTGTTATTTTTGATTTTGCTTCCATCTGTTTTCCTCCAACTGTTTTTCGTATGACCTCGTATGATTTAACGCAGCGTCGCTTTATAAGATAAATTTAAATATAAATTCTTTGTTACGCATATATTTTATAACGATACCGAATGCGTCCTTTTTTTGTCACATGGCCTGTTGTTTCAATCTGAAATTTGCCGACATGACGCACAGACAAAATATCTCCGTTTTGACAGTTGTAAGTATTTTGCTGTATTCGTTTTGCATTGATGAAGGCATTCCCTTCAGAAATTATTTTCTGTGCAGCGGATCTTGGCAGTTTACAGACATCAGCAATAATTGTGTCCAATCTGAGCGAAGAAACGACGCCTTCCTTTTCTATCCATTTGGGTTCGTAGTGAAAATCTGCGGCTGCGATCTGGCTGGCTGTTACATTTGTATGGCGAATCATGCTGCACTGCTCGATCATATAGTCGGCGATGGAATTTGTACAAAAGACAATGATCTGGTTATCCAGAATAAGAATATCGCCAAGTGTTTCCCGTTTGATGCCAAGATGCATCAGTGCGCCCAATACATCCCTGTGTGTGAGCGATTCGGCAAATTTAGGATGTGATGGCGTAAATGCAACCGTTATGATTGGATATGGAATCGATTTTGAAGCATTTATGGAATCCTTTACGGTATTTTCTGTGGAATCATCCCACACATAAGAAAGAGCATCAGGGATAAAAGCAACCATCTGACGCTCTGCACAATCATAACCACCAAACGTTTGAAAAGAACTGTACAGGTCCTTTTTTATCTGGTGAAAAATATTTAACTCATTCAAATTTAAAAAATGACTGAAGGTTATGATATTTTTATCTTCTGCCCTTTTTGATAAATCGATAAAACGTTTTTTTAAATATGCTTCTTCCAGATCCATAACTGTTCCTTCCTAAAAATCCATGCGGATTGATGTCTGATCGTAAGAATCAATTAAGCTTTGAAAATCTCCGGATATTTCTACATTTGCCGGTGTAATAATAAATATGTAATTAGATATTTTCTGCAAATTGCCGCTGATTGCAAAACACGAACCAGATGAAAAATCAATAATCCGCTGTGCGATATCTACATCCAGACCCTCTACATTTAAAATGACCGGACGGTTCATGAGAAGCGTTTCTGTAATCTCCCTGGCGTCTTCAAATGATGTAGGCTTAATCACACATACTTCCAGTCCTGAGGAGGTTGTTTTTTTAGAAGAGGGACGCATAGGCGTTACTTTATTATTCGATTTTGTTGTAACGCGTTCTCTGTTCCGGTTGATATCAATCGGCTGATTTGCGCTGCTGCCGGAATTTTTGTAACTGGACTCTTCTTCTTTTGCTTGTGTTCTGCGGCGTTTTGGCGCTACTTCTTCTTCCTCTTCATCATCATAATAATCATCATAGTAATCTTCATCGTCATCCGGATTCATATGCATTACATTTAAAAGGGAATCTACTAAACTCATATACCTCTCCTATCCTTTTTGACTATAATCCCGTTCACCAAAAATACCGGTTCCTACACGCACCATAGTAGAACCTTCTTCGACCGCTACAGCATAATCGCCTGTCATGCCGATGGAAAGTGCATGCATACTTATATTATCTATGTTTTCCCGCTGAATGTCAACAGCTAATTTTTTAATTTCCTGAAAATATTTGCGGTTATCTTCCGGATTTTCCGTATATGGGGCAACTGCCATCAGTCCTTCTATGCGGACATTTTCTAACTGCGCGATTTCTTCGGCAAGAAGCAGCGCGTCTTTTTTGGTTATGCCAAATTTCGTCTGTTCATCCGCAATATTGATTTCAAGCAAAACTGGCATGGTAAGTTTATGTTTCTTTGCCTGGATATTGATCTCTTCCGCCAGACGATAAGAATCTACGGAATGGATCATACATACTTTGTCAATGATGTATTTCACTTTGTTCCGCTGCAGATGGCCGATCATGTGCCAGCGAATATCCGAAGGCAGCTGATCGTATTTTTCGCATAGTTCCTGTACTTTATTTTCTCCAAAATCACGGATGCCTGCATCGTAAATTTCCTGTATCTGTTCTACTGGTTTTGTCTTGCTGACCGCAATCAGCGTTACATCGGAACGTTTTCTTGCACGTTTCTCACACGCGGCCTGAATTGTTTTTTCGACATTTGCTAAATTTTCCTTTAACATTTTTACACCTCTGTTTCATCATTTTCAATTATCATCTTTCCAGCATCATTTTTCTATCATCATTTTTCCAGCATCATTTTCAAATCAGTTTGTTGTGATCATTTGCCCGTCTTCAACTGCGTTTCCATCCAGGGCAATGTGATCATACTGCATAATGCCATAGGTTGTTCCGGCTTTAACAATGGTATAATTATCATTGCTGAAAAGCACGTCAATCTGCTTAAATACCGCATAGCCTCTGTTAATATTATAAACACCTTTCAGTTTTGCCGTATTCGTAACCTCATAACGGTCGGTAGAATTTGTTCGTGCAATTCGATCGCCTCTTTTTATTTTTTCATTTGAAATGTATGCCGTCCAGTTTTCTTCATTCGGATCTTCGTTGCCGTCTTCATCTTCATTTTTATCTACATAGTAAGCAGTCGTCGGAACAAATTCGGCGTCTGTATATGTCCCGTTTTCCTTCGGGTGTTCTACTAAAAGGCCCGTTTGACTGGAAGTGCCGCTTCCGGAGGTCAGATAGGAATATGGCACAAGCTCGAAGGTTTTTGCCGTAATCGCGCTGTTTGGGATTTTTAAGCCGGTTTGCTGATCCAGCAAAATATTGATATCAATATAACGTTCGTTCGCATAGCGGATCATACCGTTACGCAAGTTTAAGATCAGATAGTCCTGCCCATTTTTCCGTTCTATCGTATAATTCGCCCATGCGGTTGTCTGATCTTCTTTAAAGCGGATTTGTGTAACTTCGCCTCCCTGGAGCTGATTTTTCATGGCGGCATCCAGTGGAATAATGATCTGCCAGTTTTCATCTGTAATGAGTTTGTAAACAGGCTGGCCGCTTTGTATGCTTCCTTCTGTTTTCAGGCTTGTTTTTTTATGGGAGGATTCATCAAACAGCTCTTGTGTCAGGTCATTGACCGTCAGCTGTTCCATGCCGTCCGTATAATAAGCAACAATTCCTGGTTCCTGCGCACGGTATAAATGAAACGTCTGATTGTCTCTGGCAAAATCGGTATATTCTGAAATCGAGTGCAGCGCGTCAAGATTTAGAGCTTCCATCAGCTGTCCGTTCAGATCCGACTTGAAATTATAAGTAGAATAATAAGAGCTTTCCTGATACCCTTTCGCGTAATCACGGATAAAGGTGCGGATTTTGCCCATATTGTCCTTGGTCAGTACGGCGTTGGAGGCAACCTGTTCATTCAGCCGTTCGGATACATTGCCGTTTTCGTCTATTGAGCATAAAAGCGTTCCATGAGCGGCTTTTGTATTATCTTTTAAATAATAATCAAGCTGTCCGCTCTGCTGCGCGTTGACAACAGTTTCTTTCCGCAAAATCAGGCCCGTATAAGAAGTATTGACTTCAATCGTACCGCTTTCAACCTCGTAGCCTTTGACATGTACGGCAGTCAGGTAGCTGTAAATATTGTAAACCATATAAAATGCGACAAATGAAAATATGATAATTCCGATATTCAGATGCATTCCGCCAGGAAAGCGGATAATATTTTTTCGTCTTCTTTTTTTTCTTCCTGCCAATCGCTTGATCCTGTTCTTTCTAAATCTGTTTTAATTGTCCAAAATTTTCATGTATGAATCATAAAAAAATGTTCATACTAAACAAAAAGGAGGTAACTGTTATGAATTCTAAGTTTTTAGATTACACGCTTTTAACACTTGTCATTATCGGAGCCATTAACTGGGGCCTGATTGGATTTTTCAGGTTTGACCTGGTAGCGTTTCTTTTCGGAAATATGTCCTGGCTTTCAAGAATCGTATATGCGTTTGTAGGGATCGGAGGCCTGTACCTGCTCAGCGTATACGGACGCATCCGTTCGATGGATCAGGCATAAAAGTTCTGATTCGCTGCAAAGTCTGTACGGTAATAAAGTCTGTACTGTAATAGAATCCAGCCCATTTCAGCTTACATTCAGCAGTCGCTTAACAACTGGCTGAAAGAAGATGCAGAGGGCTGGATTTTAAAGTCCTGCGTGTAATTACAAGGAAATAATCACCTTTGCTTTTGCGCATTCCGGCAAATTGTGTTCATCTTTTGAAATGCTTAAAATAAATCTCACATTATATTTTTCACTGATAATATCCAGCTTTTCGATCGCATGCTGCAGCTGATCATCTTTCAGGCCGGCAATGGTAAGAAAACTGTCCAGATACATCTCCTGCAGATCATGATCCTGCGATACAATACCACAAATAAATCCTAAAAATTCATCACAGTTTGATACCGGAAAATCGGTTACATTGATCAGACGTATTTTATTATTCAGTTCATACATATGCTTCTGGCTCTTGTCCAGATAGACTACATTCCCCTGTGCATCCTTGATTGCCGTATTTGCTTTGTCCAGCAAATGTTTTGTCTTTCCTTTTCCTTTTTCGCCACAAATTATTTCGACCATTACTTTCTCCTCCTGCATGTTATTAAATGACGTTTCGAACCTTTCCAGATCTGATAGCAATATTATAAAATACTTTTCCTTAAAATACAACTGGTATTTCTAAAAATGAGTGAATACCATAAAATGGCTGAATATTCACAGCTTTAACAGCTCCGTCATCAGTGAATAAAGGCTTTCACTGCTGTCTGCTTTCATTACGATAGAAATCCGTGGCTTTTGAGCCGCGTCTTTACTGTATAACGCAAGGCAGTATCCTGCCGCGTTGGTTGTGCCGGTTTTGCCGCCGAGTACGGTTATCCCATCCGGCGCGGCTGCTTCTCCTGTCAGGAACTTGTCCGTTGTCTCCCACTCTTGTGTTACGGCAGCGCCGGAGGCGTTTCGATAGGATGCCGTATGCTTTGCCGTATGGGAAATCGTTTCGAACGGTTCGTACTGCAGCGCCGCGTGCAGAATCAGGTACAGGTCGTAGACGCAGGTATAGTGTTCTTCTTCATGAAGTCCGTGCGGATTCGTAAAATGAGAATGTGTCGCGCCAAGCGCGGCGGCTTCTTGATTCATCAGCATGGCAAAGTTTTGCGTGCTTCCTGATATGTGTTCTGCGATAGCGGCTGCGGCATCATTGCCGCTTTCTAACAACAGTCCGTAAAGCAGTTCTTCCAGCGTCAGCTGGTCACCGGCCTTAAGGCCGCAGACAGAGGAATCGCCTGCCTGATTAGCCGCCTGTTCGCTGACCGTGACCGTATCTGTAAGATCCGCGTGTTTGCAGGCAAGATAGGCAGTCAGTATTTTTGTCGTACTCGCCGGGTACAGCTTTTCATAAATATTTTTTGCATATGGAATCGTGCCTTCATCTAAATGAAAGACACCTGCGGCTTCGGCTGCGGACGCGTCTGCATGTTCTAAGCCTGCCTGCGCAGTTTCACTGACGCACAGTTTTTCCGCAAAAAACGGAATTGTGCCGGCCGGCATGCTTTCCGGTGATCCATCCATGCTTTCATCATCTGCCTGCGGCGGTATGTAATGCATGGATGTACCGTAAACATCATAAGGATGTTCGAGTTCATACGTTTTCGTGCCGCAGCCGCCCGCCAGCAGCATGCCTGCGGCTGCAAAAACAGCTAGCCATTTTAAGTTGCCCTTATCTGTACATTTCACGCCACTCTAAATCTCCTCTGTCTAATGATTTGATCAACAGTTCTGCTGTTGCAAGATTCGTTGCCAGCGGTATATTGTACGTATCACATAGTTTCACGACGTTGTTTACATCTGGTTCATGGGATTTTGGTGTCATTGGGTCACGCAGAAAAATAACCAGGTCGATGTCATTTTGTTCAATTTGCGCGCTTAACTGTTGTGCGCCGCCCAAATGTCCGGCCAGATATTTGTGAATCGAAAGATTGGCCACTTCTTCAATGAGCCGTCCGGTCGTGCCTGTTGCAAATAGTTCGTTTTTACACAAAATTCCCCGGTACGCAATACAAAAGTTCTGCATAAGTTTTTTCTTCGAGTCGTGTGCGATTAATCCGATATTCATTTTGTATATCACCCCCGCTAATATTTTTTCGGTTGCAAGCCCACATTTAGTACAATACCAATACCGATATATAAAGTCACCAGTGAAGTCAGCCCATAACTGACAAACGGCAGTGTCAGCCCTGTATTTGGCAGTAATCCGGTTGTAACTGAAATGTTTACAAAACTTTGAAATCCGACCAGCGCCGCCATACCGCAGCAGATCAGCCGTCCGGCCAGATCTTTTGCTTTTCTGCCGATGAAGATGCATTCCAACGCAATTAACATCAGCAGGATAATAATCGCGGCAGCTCCTACAAAGCCTAACTCCTCCCCTGCTACGGAAAAGATAAAATCCGTGTGGGGTTCTGAAATGAAATTGCCGTTTTTTACGGAATCAAAGTTGTCATTGTTCAGTCCCTTCCCCCAAAGCTGGCCGGATCCAATCGCCATAATGGAATTTTGCTGCTGGTAAGCGTCATCCGGATATTTTTGCGGATAACGCCATGCCAAAATCCGTTTCAGCTGGTAGCCTTTAATGATGTCCTGATCCGGCTGCATAATCAGATAAAACACTACAATAAATGCCGGGATAAAGATTGCAGCCGCTCCTCCAATTATTTTATAACTTATTCCTCCAACAAACAAGAGGGTAATAAAAATTAATGCAGTTACTATCGTTGTAGACAAATCCGACTGCAATACAAGCCCCAGAGGAATTGCAATGAGTACAGCGGATACGGCCAATGCCCGAAACGTACTGATCTGTTCCTGATAGCGCATAAAAAATGCCGCAAAAAACATAATAATCACAATTTTAGACAACTCTGAAGGCTGAAACTGCAACGAGCCGATCTTGAACCATCTGCTCTGTCCATGTGACGATTCTCCTTTGACAATGACGGCCACCAAAAGGACGATATTTAAAAAATACGCCGGCCATACAAATTTTAACAGGAACGAATAATCAAACAGCGACAAAATAAGCATACAGACAATTCCAAGCGCCATGCCAAGTATCTGGCGATCCTGCAGGGAGTGTCTCGCGCTGCCTACAACCATGATTCCCAGTACTGTAATGCTGATGACATACAGGCACAGACGGATCCGGTAGTTTTTAAAAGAATACATTTTGAACATATCATAACGCCTCCAGGCTTTCTCAAATCGTATTTTAACAGCTTAACATGATTACTGATACTCAGGCTGATGCTTGACACAGAGAATCGGAATGTTTGCATACAATACCGGAACGTTTCCATTATGCGTCTCAGAAGCTGTACGTGTAATCTGAATGTCCAGCCCTTCCGTATCGATTTCCATATATTTGGAAATCACCTGAATAATATCATTTTTGATCATTTCCAGCATATCCGCGGAACAGTCTGTCCTGTCAGAGATTAAAAGCAGTTTCAGCCGGTCCATCGCCACATCTTTGGAATTTCTTCGGAATATAAATCGTAAAAATCTCATAAAACGCCTCCTATACACGCTTTGTCAGGCCGCGGAACCGCTGGAACCATACCTTTTTCTGATTCAGGTCCATAATCGGCAGATGTTCGCCGTCAATCCTGCGGCAGATGTTCTGATACGCCTGCCCGGACATAGAATCCAGTCCGGATAAAGGTTCTCCCTGGTTTGTGGATATCACGATATTTTCATCATCCGGCACGGCGCCGATTAATGGTATCGGAAGAATCTCGCAGACGTCCTTTAATGACATCATGTCTCCCCGTTTTACCATATCCATCCGTACACGGTTGATTAAAAGCTCGATCTGAGGCATTTGTGCGTTTTTTAAAAGTCCGATAATGCGGTCGGCATCGCGGATCGCCGATACTTCCGGCGTGGTTACCACAATGGCCCGGTCCGCTCCGGCAATTGCGTTTTGAAATCCCTGCTCAATGCCAGCCGGACAATCCAGAAGTATGTAATCAAAATCCTCCCTCAACTCGTCTGTCAGCTTTTTCATCTGCTGTGGCGTTACTGCTGTTTTATCGCAAGTCTGTGCGGAAGGAATCAGAAAAAGAGTCGGATGGCGCTTGTCTTTGATTAACGCCTGCTTTAATCTGCAGCTTCCTTTGATGACATCTACCAGATTGTAGACAATCCGGCTTTCCAATCCCATCACCACATCCAGGTTGCGCAGTCCGATGTCGGTGTCAATCAATATGACTTTTTTGCCCAGCATGGCCAGCGCGCAGCCTACATTTGCCGTTGTCGTCGTCTTGCCGACGCCGCCTTTTCCTGATGTAATTACAATAACTTCACACATAATAAGAATCCTCCTGATTTATGAATGCTCAAATAAATCTTTTGTACAAGGCTCCATTATGACATGTCCGTCCTGAACACGCGCTATCTGCGGTGAAAATGATTCTCCTTCTTTTTTGCGGCGGAGAAAGCCGACTTTCTTTTTGCCGCTGTTTTCCGGCGGCAAAAACAGGATCCGCCCGATTTGGATCTGTCCTGTATCTATAGATAATGCCGCGATATGCGCAGCTGCATCTCCATAAGCCCCTGCATGCGCAAAGCCGTCTAACGCGCCAAAGACAATCAGGTTTCCGCCTGCGGTTACTTTTGCGCCTTTTGGAACATTTCCAATAATCACAAGTCCCGCATCCGCATGCAGGTCGTCGCCGGGTTTTAGGGAACCGTAATGAAATACGGCGTGGTTTGTAACCCTTTCCCGAATCAGCGCTTCGGTCTTTGCAAGCACGCAGGCTTCTTTTACCTGTTCTTCTTCCATGATGCAGACGATATTAATGCTTGTATGAGCTTCAATAACCGCAATCAGTTCATATTCCTGCTCCGGTGTCAGCTCATAGCCTTCAAACGAAATTCCAACATTGGCATTTTTGAAAAAAGCCCCGGAATCCGCGAATTTTTCAATCACTGCGTCTAACAGCTCCTGAAACGAAACTTCAGGATTCAGCACAAGATGGATTCCATAAGATTTGCTTTTGATAACAACTGCCTGTGTCAAACTACCATTCTCCTTTCTGTAGAAATTTCTGATTCCTATATTTAATCCGTAATGCCGTTTGCGGAATCCCCTACATTTTTTGCTTTGCCTGTCAGCAGTTTATCAGCTTCTTCCAGCTTAAAGTAATATTTTAAAATCTGTGCAGACACGTCTGCGGCATTGTGTGACGTATAGCCGTAAGCAATTCTGGTCGCGATGGAAATCTGCGGATCTTTAAACGGGGCATAGCCTACAAACAAAGCATGGTTTCCTCGTGTATTTACCTGCTGGGCCGTACCTGTTTTTCCTGCTGCGACCATTGGAAAATCCCTGAATTCCGCAAGATTTGCCACCACGAGGCGGTTGCCGTTTTGAATCGCTTTCCAGGAATCTTCTGAAATATTGTCCATGGTATTTTTTACGGTCGGCTTGTAGGTTTTTAATACTTTTCCATTATGGTCTGTCATCTGCTTTAGCAGCGTGTAGTTAAATACGGTTCCTTTGTTGGCAACGGCAGTCACGTAGCGTGCCAGATGGACCGTTGCGTAATTGTGGTTGGACTGGCCGATGGAAGCCATAACCGGGAACTGGTTCGCGATTTCCGGCTTGTTTTCAGGGATTTCAATTCCTGTTGTGTCTCCAAGCCCGTAAGCGGTTGCATAGTCTGTAATTTTACGGATTCCGGTAGGATCACTGTACGTATTTCCAACAAGGCTAAGGTCATAACCGACCTGATAAAAGAAATAGTTGCACGAAACGCGGATTGCGTTTTCCACATCCAGCCATCCATGGCGGGAGCCAGGATAAATCCAGCATTTTGGTTCGTTGTCCACCAGCTTGAATTTGCCAAGGGTATTGATTTTGGTAGAAGGGGTTATAATACCCTCTCCAAGTCCGGCTGTCGCCGTTACCATTTTAAAGGTAGAACCAGGCGCCGTGCGCTCCTGTGTCGCATGGTTGTACATTGGCCTGGATTCGTCGGTCTGCAGCTTTGCATAGTAATCCGCGTCTACCGTATTGGCCAGCATATTGTTATCATAACCTGGATAAGAAACAAGCGCCTTTAGCTCTCCGGTCTTTACGTCAGTAATTACGCAGGAAGCCGTACATGGATCAAGCGCAAGCTGTCCCGGCGTTATTTCCAGGTCCTGGATTTTTTCTTTCAGAAAAGTAAAGGCTGATATCGTACCGTTTTCCAGGCTTGCCCGTTTTTCTTCGTCTTTTTTGATCAGCTTTTGATCGTATAAGATCAGGCAAAGCTGTGTGCCGGTCACCATATCCTGTTTGATCAGATACTGGTAAATTTTTTTCTGAAATCCTTCATCTTCTTTTAATTCTTTTATAATGTAAGAAACAAGATCCATATAGATTTCAGAAGAATCCGAATATTCTTCTTCGGTCTGGAATATATTATAATCAATCCAGCCCATATTGATGCAGTAATTCAGATATTCCTTCAGACTGATCGTCTCTTCTTTTGTCCATGCCAGATACGTCGGATCTGTTTTTTCAATATTTTCATTTAACAGAACTTTGTTCTCCAGCAGCATGGAAATAATGTAACTGTAATAGTTTTGATATTCTTCAGGCGCCGCCTGATAAACCTCAGGCATGCCGGACGTACACTGCTCTTTGATCCTTGCGATGACAGAATCCAGATGACTGTCGTAAATAGACTGTACGTTCCGTTCCGCCGCGCTTGCCTTTTTATGTGTAAAATGCGAGGTGTCAATAATGTTGTTTTTGATCAGCGCATAATACACATCATAAACAGGAATCTTAATATCTGACTCGTTTCCCGTTACGTTTACATATTCTTTTGCATTAATAATCTTATTAAACAAAATCCCGGCAAGCTCCTGCTCCAGCAGATGATAGACTGCCTTTTGCAGATCAGCGTCGATGGACAGGTAGATGTTATTGCCTGCCGACGGTTCTTTATGGTCGGTAACCTCCAGCTCTTTGCCCATAACATCTACGAACACGGTTTCCGAACCTTTGCTTCCCTGCAGCTGTTCGTCCATAACCTGCTCGATGCCTGCCTTTCCGATTACATCAGTAAGTTCGTAAGAATCGTTTTGTTTGGACAATTCTTCATATTCTTCTGTAGAGATCTTGCCTGTATAGCCGATCATCGAAGCAAAGTAAATGCTGTCGTCATATTTGCGGATATAATCCTTTTCAATATCCACGCCTGGCAGTTCCGCTTTGTTTTCTTTGATATAGGCCATCGTTTTGTCACTGATGCCGGCGGCGATTGTCGTAGGAATGTATTTTTGAAAAGCCCTTTGTGCGAGCGCATAGCGTACGACCATGATCTTATACTTCATTTCCGGCGTATAATCCGCGTCTTCCAGTCCATACTTTTCCTTGCATAAATACGCGATAATCTGCTCTTCCGTAGCCTCTGCCGTGTTATATTTTAAGTCTTTGTCCCACTTTAAGTCTTCGATTTTCGCTTTGCCGTAAATATCCGCGCGAAAACGCATCAGCCTGGTACCGTCTACGGTAAACGCATAGGAACCGTTTTTTTTCAGACGGATATTAAAGTCATTGACAAAGTCATCGCCATTTTCTTCCAGCACGGTAAGCACTTTGGCAATCATGCTGTTTAAAGACTCATTTTTTTCATCGGGAGACGCATACGTACCATTATCTTCCAGTATGACTTTATAAGTAAGCTCGTTATATGCCAGCACCTTGCCGTTGCAGTCCAAAATATTTCCGCGCGTTCCGTTTAACGTTCGTTCCTTGCGGATTCTCAGCGTATAATTTTCCTGGTAAGACTGTCCGTTAATAATCTGAAGCGTAAAGATCCGGTGCAGCAGCACGCCTCCCATAAACAGGATGACTAAAGAAAGGACAAGCAGCCTGGATTTAAAAAAACTTTTCAGAAAATCTTTGACAGAATCATATTCATACAAATTTTATACCACTCCTTTTTTCCACAGCTTCCAGCTTCTGATTGATTTTTAACAGTACCGGATACAAAAAAATCATAATTAAAACGGTATACACAAGCTCCGGTACAATAACGTGCAGCAGGTAATAGCCAAAATGAAACTGTCCGCGGAACATAAATTTTAAAATGTATACAGCTACATTATAGACAATATCACTGACCGAGATTAAAAGCATCGGCAGCTTGATATCGTCCGGAAAGAAAAATTTATGGAACATGCCGTTGCAGTAGCCGGCATACATATATACAAAAGCATAAAAGCCAAAAATCGTTCCATAAAAGGCGTCAAAAATAAGCCCTGTAAGAAAGCCGATATACATTCCTTCTTTCCGGCCGCGCATAAAGCCAAAAGATGATACAACCACTATCAGAAGATTCGGTGCGATCGAGGCTAATGCCAATGCCTGAAAAACTGTCGTCTGCAGCAAAAAGCAGACAAATATAATGAAAAAAACAGTAATCTTTCTTCTCATGCTGTAAGTCCTTTTAATTTTCCTTTGTCTGCACAGCCTGTTTTTTGTCCAGGATGACAAGCACGTTTTTGATATGTTCAAAGTCCACAACCGGCGTAATCGTCCCGGATTTTGTCAGGTTGTTGGAATCTTTGTTCAATTCCTGTATCTGTCCGATCAAAAGGCCCGGCAGATATTTGCTGCTCGTATAAGAGGTTACCACCTGATCTCCGACCGCTGCCTTATCATCAGCGTCAGTCAGGTCTGTAAACGCAATGGTCTGCTGTTTGCTCATCATTTCCAAATCTCCGTTGACAAAGCATTTATCCGAGGTCGTCAGCACCATGGCGCTGACACTGTTGCGGTCGTCGATAATCGAGCGCACGTTTGCGTAATTCGGCCCGACATTCGTCACGATTCCGACAAGCCCGCTGCCTGCAATGACATTCATATCGACCTCTATGCCGTCCTCAGAACCTTTGTCAATAATAAAGGTATCAAACCAGTTGCCGGCATCTTTGCCGATAATGCTGGCGCCTAATTTTTCATACTCGTACTGTTCATCCAAATCCAGCAGCCTGCGCATATCCTCAATATCATACTGCTCCATCTGGTAAGTGCTAAGCTGTGTCGTCAGTTCGTCTACCTGTGCCTGCAGTTCTTCATTTTTCTGCATGACGTCCTTAAGCTGCTCCAGATTATCCGTCACCTGATTGAGCCATGTGCCGACTTCATTAATTCCTTTCTGCATCGGGATAAACACATAACCTGCCGCTGTATTTAACGGCGTAAACGGAACGTCAAATAAAAAACTGGCAAACATGGCGGCTACACACAGCACGGTTAAAAACCACAGGATATATTTTGCGGGAATATGGCGGCGGGCTTTTCTTCTTCTTCTCATGCCGTCATCCCCTATTTATAAATACTGGATTTCAGGCTGTAAGCCAGATGCTTGTAGTCGTTATCGGATACGATTTTAATAAGCCCCTGCGCAACGCTTTCCTCCGGATTATCACAGCAGTTGACTTTGATGTTGGTAATCTGCTTAAACAGCTCGTCCAATTTTGTAATCTTGGAGCCGCCCCCGGTAATGTAAATGCCTGCGTAAATAATATCTTTGGCAAGCTCCGGCGGCGTCTTTTCCAAAATCAGTTTAATGTTTGTGCAAATATTTGTCAAATGGTCACGGATCGCCTCGTAAACAATCGAAGCCGTGATCTCCATCTCAATCGGCAGCCCGCTTACAACGTCGCGGCCGACAATGACCGTCTTATCTTCCCTGCCCTCTAACGCACAGCCAAGCTGTTCTTTTAACGAGCAGGCCGTTTTTCTGCCGATGACAAGGTTGTAGTTTTTACGGATATAGCTGATAATCGACTCATCCAGACGGTTGCCCCCAAAATGCAGCAGATGGCTGATCACCAGCCCGCCCAGGGAAATAATGGAGATTTCTGTCGTATCCGCTCCGATGTCCACAACCATAATGCCCGTAGGCTCATTGACATTTAATCCGAGGCCGACAGCGTCCGCGATCGGTTTTTCGCAAAGCAGGACGCTTCTTGGCTTTGCCTTGGACTTAAAAAAGATATCGGAAAACGCTTTTTTTTCTACTTCGGTAATGTCTGTCGGTACGGCGACGACAAATTCCGCGCCCCGGATCTTGCCTTTGGCATTTTTTTCCAAAAATTCAAACAGCATTGTCTGCATATTGTTATAATCTGCGATAACACCGTTGACAATCGGAAATGTGACCTGTATCTGGTCGGGAGCCTTCTCGAACATCGCATAAGCGTCATTGCCATAGGAATACATCTGATTTTTGTTAATAATCGCAATCGTATTTTTTTCATTTAAAATCGTTCCGCTGGCTTTACAGTAAATTTTTAAATTGGCAGTGCCTAAATCTACGCCATAAATATTAGCTGACATCATTCTTGTCTCCTATTCAGGGATTAAAGCAGTCCCTTTTCTCTAAAACTGTAGTATTTATGATCACCGATAATAATATGGTCAGACAGCTCAACCTGGAGCAGCCTGCCGCACTCGGCAATGCATTTTGTGACTTGCATATCCTCACGGCTTGGCTGCGGCCTGCCGCTCGGATGGTTATGCAGAATAATAATCGAAACCGCCTTTAAGGACAATGCATGAATAAACACTTCCCTTGGCGACACTAAAGAAGCATTGACGCTTCCGATCGTTAAGGTCCGCTCGCCCAGATACCGGCATTTGCTGTCCAGCATGCAGATAACGAAATGTTCCTTTGGTTCATGCCGCAGCTTTTCCATATAAAAATCAGCAACGGCATCCGGCGCTGAAAAGCAGATGTCCATATTCCGGCTTACATTTGCAATCCGTTTGGATATCTCTGCAATGCATTTTAACTGCATCGCTTTGACTTCTCCGATCCCTTCATACTCCATCAGTGTCTGCATACTGTAGTCATACAGGTTCATCAGGTTGTGGTTTCCTTTTTCCAAAATCTGTCCTGCCAGTTCAATGGCTGTATGGTTTTTGGTCCCGGCTCTTATAAACATGGCCAAAAGCTCCTCGTCTGTCAGCGCCTGCGGGCCGTAATACATACATTTTTCATAAGGACGGTCGGTTTTTGGAAGTTCTTTTACGGTTAAATGTTTCTGCATGGTTTCTTCCATGGGTTTTTTCATGGGTTTTTCCATAATTTCTTTCATAATTTCTTTGTTCCTTTCCACTCTCTCTATCAGAAGATCGCAGCAGGAACCTACAATTCTATAATATTAACATATTCATCCAAGTTTAACAAGATTTCGCTCATAAAGTTTTTGTAAAGACATTAAAATTCCATATTTTGCATGATACCAGGTCAGCCCTCCCTGAAAATATACGTTGTAAGGCTCTTTTAAAGGCCCGTCCGCGCTTAATTCAATCGAAGAGCCCTGTACAAAGGCGCCCGCGGCCATAATTACCTGGCTGTCATAGCCGGGCATGTCCCAGGGCTGCGGCGTGACATAACTGTCTACGGGCGCCGCGGCCTGGATGCCTTCGCAAAATGCAAGCAGTCTTTCTTTTGAACCTAACGTAACAGCCTGGATAATATCATAACGCGGTTCCTTGGAATCCGGCACTACGGCAAAACCTAATTTTTCATATAAATTTGCCGCAAAAATGGCGCCCTTTAACGCTCCCGCGGTTACCACCGGCGCCTGGAACAGCCCCTGGTAAAAAGACTGCATCACGCCAAGGGACGCGCCGACTTCTTTGCCAAGCCCCGGCGAAGTCAGCCGGTACGCGGCGTTTGCCACACATTGTCTTTTGCCGGCGATATAGCCGCCGATCGGCGCTAACCCGCCGCCCGGATTTTTAATGAGTGATCCTACGGTCATATCCGCGCCGAAATCTGACGGTTCGCAAAGCTCTACAAATTCTCCGTAACAGTTGTCTACCATGCAGATAATATCCGGCCGGATATTTTTTACGAACGCGATCAGTTCACCGATTTTTTCCGCTGACAGCGTCGGTCTTGCCTGGTATCCTTTGGAACGCTGCACGGTTACCATTTTAGTGTTGTCACGAATGGCATTTTTAATTCCTGTATAATCAAAATTTCCATCGGAACATAAATTTACCTGCCGGTAAGTAATGCCATATTCCGACAAAGAGCCGGCGGACGGGCGGATGCCGATCACTTCTTCCAACGTATCATAGGGCTTTCCCGACGCTGACAAAAGCTCGTCGCCCGGACGCAGGTTCGACAGCAGCGCAAGTGCAAGCGCGTGTGTGCCGCATGTGATCTGCGGACGCACCAGGGCGTCTTCGGTATGAAAACAGTCCGCATAGACCTTTTCCAGCGTATCCCTGCCGTAATCGTCGTAGCCATAGCCGCTGCTTTGGTTAAAGCAGGCCGCGCTGACTTTGTTTTTCTGCATCGCATGGATCACCTTTAACTGATTGATCTGCGCTGTCTCGTCGATCTGATCAAAACGTTCTTTTAACTGCAAAGCCGTCGTTTCTCCAAAAAGCGCCACTTCGTCACAGATGCCCATATGTTTGTAAATGTTTGTAAATTGGCTGTTCATGACTGCTTTAGAATTCCTTTCTCCAACAATATAGCATTCATATATGATAAAATTTTGTCGTTATCATAAGAAAACTTATCTTTATTCACCCAAATAACATCTTTTTCCCGTCGAAACCACGTCAGCTGACGCTTGGCAAAATGCCTTGTATCCCGTTTGATAATGGAGACAGCTTCTTCCAAAGTGCATGCGTTGTCAAAATATGGAAACAGCTCCTTATAGCCAAGCCCCTGCATCGAAACCAGGTCTTTGGTGTATCCCATCTCTTTTAATCTGCGGACTTCTTCCACAAGGCCCTGCGCGATCATTTCGTCCGTCCGCCTGTCGATGCGTGCATAAAGATGTTCCCGCGTGTCATTTAATACAAAATAGGCAGCGCGGTAAGGTGTTTGTTTTTGATGCTCCTTTTTATTATGCTCAGAAATACGCGTTCCTGTCAACCGAAAAAATTCTAAAGCGCGAATCACCCGCTTTTTATTATTTGCGTGAATCGCCTTTGCGGATGCAGGATCCACCTGCGTTAGCAGTTCGTGCAGATACTCTGCGCCTTTATTTTTCGCAAGCTCCTCAAGCTCCCTGCGATAAGCAGAATCTGCTTTCTGTGCGGAAAAATCTATGTCATATAAGACTGCCTGAATGTAAAATCCCGTACCTCCCGCCAAAATTGGTATCTGTCCGTTTTGACGGATTTCCTGTATATATTTTTTTGCATACTGCTGAAAACGGACGACATTAAACTCTTCATCCGGCAGAAATTCATCAATTAAATAATGCGTAACGCCCTGCATCTGTTCTTTTGAAATTTTGGCGGAGCCAATGTCCATATATTTATAAACCTGCATCGAATCCACGGAAATAATGGCGCCGTTTACCTGTTTGGCCAGACGGATGGACAGCTCTGTTTTTCCTACGGCGGTAGGCCCGGTTAAGATAATCAGTGGGATTGCTTCTTCCATCGGCATCCTCCTTTATACAATACGCTTAAATTTTCTTTCGATTTCCGTCTTTGACATCGCGATAATCGTAGGCCTTCCATGCGGACAGTGATACGGATTATGAAGCTTTAGCAAATCCGCAAGCAGATGCTCGGCTTCCTGCGCGGACAGCTGCTGCCTGCCTTTGACCGCGGCTTTACAAGACATGGAAGCGAGCTTTTCTAATATAAAATCAGGCGTTTTTGCCCCGGTATCCTGCGATAATCCATCCAGCATTTCCAAAAACAGTTCCTTCTGATTCAGGTCATACAAATTGGCAGGCACCGCACAGATCGCGTATTCTCTGCCGCCGAACGGGTTTATTTCAAAGCCAAGGTTTTCAAACTGGTCTTGGTACGCTTCGAACAGCTGCTGCTCCTGCATCGTCATCGTAATAATGACAGGCGGGCTGATCTGCTGGGAAGTAAAAGTATGTTCCGCAAATTGACGCATCATTTTTTCATAGAGTACTTTTTCATGCGCCGCATGCTGGTCAATGATAAACAGCTCATTTTCGACCTGCACAAGCCAGTAGGTATCAAACAGCTGGCCGATGATCCGGTAATTGCGCCGTTTTGCTTCTTTTATAAAATCAGCGTGATAGGCACTGCTGCTTTCCGCTGTTTTAAGCGGTTCTGCATTTTGCGGTATTGAATTTTGGTGTTCTGAATAAATCTGTTCGATCGAAAGCTGTTCAAATTCGGCACTGTTTTTTTCTTTTTTGTCCGGATTCAACAGATCTGGATCTGCTGCAGCAGTATGTAGGGTATCTTCATTGACTGTATCCTCATTTACTGTATCTGTATGTATTGCGTCTGTTATTGCTGCATCTGTATTTGCATGAATGGTATCTGCATTTGCTGCATCTGCGTTTAGCTGTTCCTTGCCGTCAGGGTCAGACTGTCTTTGGCTTTGCACTTGTGCTTGCATTTGATGGATCGACGGCTGCGCATATTTGCGCTCATACGGGCTGTCTTTTCTGACCGATGCCGCGATCGCTTCCAGCCGTTTTTTTTCAAACGGTTCCGGTCTTCGCTGCTCGGATGCTGCATTCCTTTTGCTTTGTCCAGGCTGCCTGGATGGCGACGGCGGAACTTCCGGAATCATATCTTTTTGTTCTAATGCGCTGCGTATTATGCCGGATAGCTGTTCATAAATCTGCTCGCTTTGCTGAAAACGGATTTCCATTTTGGCCGGATGCACATTTACGTCCAAAAGCTCGCTGTCCATTTGCAGATGCAGGACAGTAAACGGATACTGATGCTTCATTAAAAAAGGTTTATAGGCATCCTCGATGCATTTGGTAATGAGCGGACTTTTAATATAGCGTCCGTTTATAAAATACATTTCAAAATTGCGGTTTCCTCTGGCGGTAAACGGCTTGCCGATATATCCGGTTACGGAAAACAAGCTGCACTGCGCCTGCAGCGGCAGTACGCCCGCTGTTATGTCTCTTCCGAAAATATGGTAAATAATGTCTTTCAGCTTCGTATTGCCGTTTGTATGCAGCTTTGGCTGGTTGTTGACAATAAACTGAAACGAAATGTCCGGATGGGAAAGCGCCAGCCGTTCCACTAACGTACTGATATAAGAAGCCTCTGTCTGCGGAGATTTTAAAAATTTTCGTCTGGCGGGCGTATTATAAAACAGGTTGCGGACAAGAAATGTCGTGCCCTCCGGCGCGCCGATTTCCTCCAGGCCGATTTCTTTTGAGCCTTCGATCTGATATCTGGAACCGGAAAGCTCACTCGCTGTCTTTGTGATGACTTCTACCTGCGCGACTGCCGCAATGCTTGACAACGCTTCTCCGCGAAATCCCAAAGAAGAGATCGTAAGCAGGTCTTCCATGCTTTTTAACTTGCTTGTCGCATGGCGCAGAAACGCTTTTTTTACTTGATTTTGCGGGATGCCCTGCCCGTTGTCCGTAATCCGGATAAAGGAAATACCGCCGTCTTTAATTTCTATCGTCACCGCGGTCGCTTTCGCGTCAACCGCGTTTTCCACCAGCTCTTTTACAACCGAAGACGGCCGCTCTACCACTTCTCCCGCCGCAATCTGGTCAATCGTTTTTTCATCTAATATATGTATTTCAGACATTATATATCCTCCAGCGCATCTTATGATGATTCTTTATGATTGTGAACAGCCGTTTGCCATTTTTTGCAGGTCATTCAGCTTGTTTAACGCATCCAGAGGCGTCAGGGAACTGATATCCAGACTTTGCAGTTCTTTGATAAGCATGGAACCCTCGTTTACGTGACTGTCTGTGGCCGTGTCAAAGAAAGACAGCTGTTCCATTTCAGTTCCGGATTTAGATCCGGATGCATGTTTTGCGGAAGATTTTTTTACAGTCAGATTTTTGGCTGCCTCTGTGATATCATTGGCGCTTAACTCTTCTACGATTTCTTTTGCCCTTGTAATTACGCTGTTTGGCACGCCGGCAAGCTTTGCTACCTGGATGCCGTAACTTTTATCCGCGCCGCCTTTTACGATCTTGCGCAAAAAGACGATGTCGTCGCCTTTTTCTTTGACAGCGATGCAGTAATTATTTACATTATCAAGCTTTCCTTCTAATTCCGTCAGTTCATGATAGTGTGTCGCAAACAGTGTTTTGGCGCCGAGCAGCTTCGGGTTTGAAATATGCTCTACGACTGCCCAGGCGATGCTCAGGCCGTCAAACGTGCTCGTTCCGCGTCCGATCTCATCTAAAATAAGCAGGCTTTTATCTGTCGCATTGCGTAAAATATTGGCGACCTCGTTCATCTCCACCATAAACGTGCTCTGTCCGCTGGCCAGGTCATCTGAGGCGCCCACTCTTGTAAAGACGCGGTCTACAAGCCCGATATCCGCGGACTTTGCCGGAACAAAGCTGCCCATCTGCGCCATCATGACGATGAGCGCGGTCTGTCTCATGTAAGTGGATTTGCCGGCCATATTCGGGCCTGTAATGATCGAAATGCGGCTGGAAGCATTGTCCAGATAGGTATCGTTTGTAATAAACATGTCATGGCTGATCATCTTTTCCACGACAGGGTGCCTTCCTTCGCGGATGTCTATTCTGCCTTCTTCATTTAAGTTCGGACGGCAGTAATTGTTTTCCTGCGCGACAACGGCGAACGATACGAGCACGTCTAACGCGGCAATCGCTTTGGCTGTCTGCTGGATGCGCACGACCTGATCCGCAACCGTTTTTCGGATTTCGCAAAAATAGTCGTATTCCAGCACGACAAGCTTATCCTCCGCACCCAGAATCATATCCTCCAGTTCTTTGAGCTTCGGCGTAATATAGCGCTCGGCATTCGCAAGCGTCTGTCTGCGCACATAATAATCCGGCACAAGATTTTTATACGAATTGGTAACTTCCAGATAATAGCCAAATACTTTGTTATGCTTGATCTTTAGATTTTTTATGCCTGTTTGTTCCCGTTCCTTTTTTTCAATATCCGCAAGCCAGGTCTTTCCGTTTGTACGCGCTTCCCTTAATTTATCAATGTCTTCTTTAAATCCGCTTTTTAAAATGCCGCCTTCCCGCACGGAAATCGGCGCTTCTTCTTCGATCGAAGCGTCGATTAATTCATAAATGTCAGTCAGCGGATCCATTTCCTCCTGCGTCTTTTGAAGCAGCGGACAGTGAAAATCTTCCAGTATTTTTTTTAACGGCGCTATCATTTTGACGGAATTGCTCAGTGCGATTAAGTCTCTTGGGTTCGCGGTCTGGTAGGTCACACGCGTAATCAGACGTTCCAGGTCATGAATCGGGCGCAGATATTCCCGCAGTTCCTCCCGGTCGATCATATTGCTGTTGATTTCCTCGATGGCGTCATAACGGCTTTCGATTTCCGTACGGTGAATCAGCGGCTGCTCCACATACGAACGCAGCGTGCGTGCGCCCATCGCCGTTTTCGTCTTATCCAGCACCCACAGCAGCGAGCCGCGTTTTTGCTTTTCACGCATCGTTTCCACAAGCTCCAGATTGCGTCTTGTCGCTGAATCAATGACCATAAACATGCCGGTTGTATAAGGATGAATGGAAGACATGTGTTCCATTTCGTTTTTCTGCGTTTCATACAAATATTTTAACAGCGCGCCCGCCGCTGTCGTGCCGCACGGATAATCTTTTAAACCAAGCCCTTCCACACTGTTTACTCTAAAATGCGACAGCAGTGTGCCGACAGTCGTTTCATCTGAAAAATACCATGCATCCAGTGCAAAAATACTGATGTTTAACCGCGAGCAGATCTCTGAAAGATCTGTTCCACTCATATAAAAGGCTTCGTTGCATACAATTTCCGAAGGTGCAAATTTATTGATTTCATCACACAGCTTCCCGGCGGACTCTACTTCTGTCACGTAATAATCCCCGGTCGTCACGTCTGCGATTGATACGCCGTAACGGCTGTTTAAATAGACAATCGCCATAATATAGTTATTTTTCGCTTCGTCTAATGCCTGCATATTAATATTCGTGCCAGGGGTTACGATGCGGATGACCTCACGGTGGACAATGCCTCTGGCCTGCTTCGGATCTTCGACCTGTTCGCAGATTGCGACTTTATATCCCTTTTCCACAAGCTTGTTTAAGTAGCCCTCTACCGAATGATACGGCACGCCGCACATCGGGGCACGCTCCTCTAATCCGCAGTTTTTTCCGGTCAGCGTAAGCTCCAGTTCTTTGGACGCTTTGACTGCATCGTCATAAAACATCTCATAAAAATCACCCAGACGATAAAATAATATGCAGTCTTTGTAGTCTTCTTTGATTTCCAGATACTGCCGCATCATCGGCGTTGCTTCTGTTTTGATTTCTGCCATTGGTTGAAACCTCTCTCTTTTGTCATTTATTGCATTTATGATCCTTGGCGGATGTGTGTGTTTCTGTTTACAATACACGTATTATAGTATATGTGAGATGAAAAAACAATCGGAAAGTTTTTATTTTCATTTTTGCGGCTGTGATTGACATATATTTTTATTTATCTGATATGAAAGTTAAAGAGAACGAACGGGCAGTTCTTGTTGATGTTTATATGCCATCTATCCGCATGGCACAGGTAAACCGCTCTGTAAATCGGACGGTAACACTCCCAGCCTGGCTTAATGCCGCAGCATTAGAACACAACGTAAATTTTTCACAAATTTTACAGGATGCATTGAAAGCACAATTACATTTGGGATAAACTTTTTGTGGGAAATTTTATGGCCCCCTGAACATACACAGCCGTGTTCAGGGGGCCTTCACTCTCAGAATCAGAAATAGAAATAAAAATACATTTATATCAGGTCATATTGTGCAACATCCATGCATACAACACCGTCCGCAAAAAACGAAATTTCAACGCCGTCTCCAACAGCCAGACACTGTGTCTGAACTTCACACAGTAGGCCATTTTTCTGCCTATTTTACACAACGCCTGTATGCACTAAAAGCTGTCTGCCGTCAAGAAACTACATTCTTTATCAAACCCCTGCTTCTGTCAATTGCTTTTCATGATTCTTCGTCAACAGAAATAATCTCTTCCATTTGTTTTGTCATGCCTGTTTTTAATATGTTGTATGCTTTATAATAATCACTGTCCGTAAGCAGTACCTCCCAGATAGTAGTTGCATTTAATTATAGCAGAATTGTGCATACTTGTAAATAATTTATATTCTCCCTGCCCGTTTCCATTTCCCTTTCAAATACAGAATTCCTACAAGCACTCCATGCATCAACTGATCAACGATCATAGATATCCATGCGCCGACAATGCCCCATTTACACCAGTATACAAAACATTCTGTTGTAAAAATCCGTATCATCCCTTTGCATATGATCGCAACTTTCATCAAATCTTTTGTATCCCCGGCACCTTTTAATACTCCTTCAAAAATAATTTTTGTTGCAAAAAAAGGTTGCATGACAGACAATAACCTTACCAATATCATTCCTTCTGCTATAACACTCTTGTCGCCCGTAAAGATACTAAGAAAAAAGGCAGGAAACAGTAAAAATAACATTCCGCAAAAACTCATATATAACATTCCCAGTTTCCAGCTTTCCTTTGCAATCAATTCCGTTTCCGATTTTTCGCATTTTCCAAGAGAAATTCCAGTCAAAGTGGTTGCTGCAGCAGCAAATCCATACGCTGGTGTGTAGGATATAGCTTCGATTTCTATTGCCAGAGAGTTTGCGGCTACAAGAACAGTTCCCATCGAAGCAACGCTTCTAAAAAATACAATTTGTCCAATAGAAGTTATCATACTTTCACCTAGAATAGGAATACATACCATTCCTATTTTTTTCCATATATAGGTATTTACTATTTTTAAATTACGTATGGAAATGTCAATCATATTCTGTCGGCAGAATAGCGCAAATAGCAAAATTGCCGCAAATATTGTACTAAACAAGCTTGCTAATGCTGCACCTGGCACACCCAAATTCATGCCAGGAACATAAATAATAACCGTTCTGCCCAACGATATTTCTCTGCCTGGATAAATCATAAAAAAATTCCCAAAAACATTAAATATTCCCATAAGCAAATTTACTGCCATTGGAGTTTTAAATTTTCCTATACTTCTGAACAATGTTCCAAGAATCATATTAAAATACTGAAAAATATAGGAAATAGCAATAATTCTTATGTAAATCACAGCAAGATCAAGAACATCTTCTGCCGCACCCATATTTCTTGTAATTAATGGAGCCGTGAAAAAGAATACCAGTGCGGCGCTAATTCCTAACAGAGAACTTAAAAGCAGCGACAAGCAAGCGATTCCATTTGCCCGGCTTTCATCCTTTGCTCCTACTGACCGTGAAATCAATGCACCACATCCAGTTGATAAAGCAGTCCCAATTCCAGAAATAAGCCACATAGGTGCTACATTAATTGCAACTGCTGCAATCGCAACTGCCCCTAAATGTCCAACCATTGCACTATCCACAAGCTGCAACAACATGGAGCATCCATCCTGAATGATAACCGGAAACGAATATTTTAATATTTTACTGATTATCTCATTCTTGTTTTTCACTGGCTTATATTTGATTCCTTTCTTAGCAAAATACTTTTTTTATATGTCTTAATTTGCTGTACAAGCTGCCTTTCATTCTCGAAAATGCCGAGTTCATCCAAAAAAGGTCTTACATCCTCAAATTCACAATTTTCCATTGCATGACTAACCGTTATGTCAGTCGCTTCTCCAACTTTCCTTTTATTCTCTAACATACTTTCATAAAATTCCTTACCTTTTATTGCACGCTTCAAATAAATATGAAGTTTATTTATCGTACAATTAGATGATGTTCCGCCTATATCTTGTCCCCGTTTCCAATCTAAGTGTTCCGTTACTATAGTTTCCACTGCTTCTGCATCATAATCCAGATAAAAAAATGGAAATATAAATTGTGGAAAAACTTCTTTTTGATAATCTTTTTTTGGCATATTCCACTCTTTTATCTGGTATGATTCATCACCTAATACGGTTTTAAAAATTTCCCCATAGTATTTAACCATATTATCATAAAACTTATAACCTATTATCTGTCCACCATCAAAAATGTGTTTTGATACTAATTGATTTGGCGTCAATCCCCACGCAATATAAGGAATATGATTTTTAACGGCGTATTCCAAAGGAAATAAATTAATCATATACTCACATGCTATACATATTTCACCCATTTTAGATAAAAGTGCATTATATATCAACTTGCATTTTTCCCATGATGATCTATATATTACTAAATCAACATTTAGTTTCTTGCATACATTTTTTACATTTTCAGAAGCTACAGTAGAAACATACCAATTATCAATATGATATGCTAGTAATCGTAAATTTGTATTCATTTTTAAATACCACAAAATAAAACTACCATCTTTTCCACCGCTAATTGGTACAATACAATCATATTCCCTACCAGTATTATTCATACTGGAAAGTAACTTTTTTAATTCCTCATTATACATTTTCATTTGATTTTCTCTCCTTTTTATTTTGCAAATAATCACAAATTTTCTTATAAGAACTAAGTACATCCATATTGATATCATCATCTTCAAAAATTATATCAAATTCATTTTCTATTCTTACTAACAATCTAACAAACTTCAATGAATCAATGCATTTATTTATAGCTGTTTCTTTCATCTCTTTTAGCATTTCTATTCCAAATTCTTTTTCTATTATTTCATCTAATTCTTTCATTATTATTTGTCCTCCATCTTATCTAATATTTTGTAATCTATTTTACCATTTCTATTTATTGGTATTTTTTCCAGAAATACATATTTAGAAGGCTGCATGGATAAAGGTAAAAATTTGGATATACCACACTTAATTAATTTCTGCATTTCAGGCGACCACTCTTTTTGAAGTACAATGTATGCACACAAATATTTGCCTTTTTCTTTATGCCTTTTACATCTTACAATTACATTTTTAACCTCGTCTAATTTTAGAAAACATTTTTCAATTTCTTTAATTTCAACTCTAACACCATTAATTTTTACTTGCTGATCTATTCGTCCACAATATCTTAAGTTTCCATCAAAAGACATCCACACCAAATCCCCTGTCTTATAAAAAACTGACTGTTCCTCTTGTAGATACGGAATTTCCAAAAATGATTCCTTCGTTTTTTTTGTATCTCCTAAATATCCACCGCCAACACATACGCCTCCCAGATAAAGTTCCCCTTTTACACCTGGTGGAACAATTTTTTTATTTCTATCAAGTACCAAAATCTTCACATTATCAATAGGTTTTCCAATCGGTATTTCTGTTTCAAAATTTTCTTTAACTTCATAAAAAACTGTACCTATTGATGTTTCAGATGGTCCATATGTATTTGTAATACTGCATTTTTTATTTATTTCTTTAAACCTATAAATATATTTCGAATCCATGATTTCTCCACCGATTAACAATTGTCTGAGTGAAACTAATTGTTCTGCCATCGCAGGTCTTAACTCCATAAGTTCAACCAAAAGATTAAATACAGCTGGAACAAAATCTGTTATAGTTACTTTATATTCTTTCACTAATTTCACAAGATGTATAATGTTTAAATTCTCACTTGGTTTTGGTATCACAGTACATATTCCATTTATTTGAGGCCAAAGTAATTGCCAAATAGATGCGTCAAACGCATGATTACTTGTCAGCAGTATTACATCTTTTTCCGTTGGATGATAACGCTTATTCATATATAAAAATCTATTCACTATTCCTTTATGATAATTAATCGCACCTTTAGGAATCCCCATTGAACCAGATGTATAAATAATATAAATAGGATCATTTCCATATATTTTTGGAAACTTTTTTACTGTGTTATCTGTCAATTCATACGAAAATGATATAATATTATACCTATCTTCCAACAAGAATTTTTTTGTTTCTCCAATAATAACTAGTGGTTTAATTTGCTCCAGTACCATACAAACTCTTTCTTCAGGCCAGTATATATCTATAGGTACAAAAGCACATCCTGCTTTCATAATTGCCCAGATTGCAATTACTAATTCGATACTCCGCTCCATGATTACAGGAATAAAACATTTTTTACCAATAGTATACATTAAAATAGCTGCCGCAATTGTATTAGATTTTTCAGATATATCACGATATGTGTAACTTTTAGAATCAAATATATATGCTATAGATTCTGGAGTTCGTCTCACTTGCTCTTCAATCAAATCACATATACTTCTTTCGTCATGCTCCAAAATTTTTTTCGCATCATAAAAATATTCTTTTATATATTTTGCTAAACATTTCTTTTCCCAAAGTATTCCAGTATCGATCACTATTTCTTTATTTTCTGAGATCTTTTTTTGAATCTGCTGTAAATGCTTGTCAAAATATTTAATTCCATCTATAGAAATGGGTGCTTCTGTTTTAATCACTAATTTATTCTCCGAAATGAATAATTTGCAATTATAATATGACGAATGGAATTCATAGTTTTTACCATTATTTAATATCCCTCTTATTTCTTCTCGCCATTGGCTATATGTTTTATTAAAACAACTTATTCTCAATGGAATTCTTCTCGTCATATCAGCAATCTCAATAATAACCAATCCTATGCTGTCTTCAAATGGCATATAAGCCTGAATCAAAGCCGATACACATGCTAATAGCTCTTCAGACTCAATTCTTTGATGTGGTACATCAAAGCTATGTGTAATTTCCTTTCCTTCAGTACACGGCCAATAAACTTTTGTACATTCAATGTTATATTGATTTTCATATTCCATCATCTCATACATATTTATCCCTCTTAAATCAACTTTAAAATAATGCCTATTGATTTTCATACTTCTTATTTTTCTTTAGAACCTCTATCCAGTTACACAATATTTTTTCTTCTAACCCTTTTATTTCTTGTAAAAGTTTTTCTATCTTTAAATAAATTCCTTCTACAGCTTGAATTGTATTTTTTAGAGACAACAAACATAACTTTGCTATCTTTCTGTCTAAATCATGCATTCTTTCGTCTTGATATTGATATAAATTCATTAATTCCCTCTCTATTTTAAAATGATCTTTGAGTGCGTAAAAAGGTCTGATATCCAATATATCTATTCTACGATGATTAATATTTTTACGCATCAAGTCATATATACGAATGCCAAATGCTTCGTAAGTACCTATTTTCCCTGTATTACTTCCAAAAACGAATGCAGTCCCATCTAAATATTCTTCAATAATTTTTATTACATTATAATTTTTAATGGGATTATCATTATAAGACATAACATACGTTTTTGTTATTCGGTCCTCTTTAGATAAATCACATTTCCCTAAAAAAGCATTCACTAATGAGTGTTCTTTAATTTCTCTTGTTTCATAATAATCAGAAAAATAATCACTGCAAATATATTTAAAATCTTTATAATCCCAAATAAATACATCATGTAAATAATGTTTTCTATTTGTGTTGACTAAATAATACATATCTATATTTGCATATATTTTTTTCCCACTGAATAATTGCATTTTTAAAAAATGATCTAGATCAGACTTCGATAAATCTCTTGTGTCAAAAGCTTCATAGTTAAAAAAAGGACAACATTCCCATTCCAAATGTTCTGCATCTACAAAACCGCTACATAAATCTAGCCAAAACCAAGTTCCTTCATAATCTCCGTTAAAATGTAAATTAAAATAGTTATGTAAAAACCACTCTTTTCCTTTTTCATTTTTACACAAAAGATTAGTTATCATTGCTAATTTAGAATAACAATCACATATAAACCATTTATCGGTCATTTTACCCTCCTAGTAAAAAATTGCATATTGACTTTCACTTTATTTTAAAGAAGATTGACTGATGTTTACCATTTTTGCAAATCGCGCTGTTTCTTTTCTAATATAAATCCACTATTCCAACATAATATCCTAATTAATAAATAATATTAGCGATAGACATGATTTTTTATATACCCAGTAACTACCAATGTCATAGCTAATGTCATACTTGCTGCAATAGCTTCAAACAATACTGAAATATCCAGATATAGGCAAATAATCCCTATCCAACACTCTACAAAAATCAATATCCTTGCTGCTTTTCGAAAGGTGTCCTTTTCAAATTCGTCTAATCTCCTGTTGATGTTATCAACAGGAGACAGCCGCAACAATATAAATTTTGTTCACATTTACTATAGCAGCAAATAATGCAATTTTTCTTAATTTTTTTTCGAAAAAATATGTTTTTGTTTTTTCCATAGCTTTCATTTTCCTCTCTTAATAAATTTTTTGAAATTATATTACATTTCTATTTTGATTTCTTTCCATTGTAAAAAATTATCTATTGTAATGTAAAAAAATACAAATATTTTCCAAATCAGATTGACAATCAAAAAACCGCCTTTATGCACAAAGAATCAGTAATGGATATTATAATCCCCTGTTCTCTATGATAAATGCGGTCTACATGTTTATTATACCTACTCAAATCTTTAGATACAGCACCATATTCACATAAAATGTACCTTCAATTACATTAGTATCCAACTCTCCCTGATATTTTTCAACAATCATCTTTATATTTTGAAATCCATATCCATGTCTTTTTTTATCTGCCTTACTTGTTTTAATTTTTCCATTTAAAAAAACATTTATTTTATCTCTGCAGCTGTTTTTCAGTTCAATAAACAATACCCCCTTTTCCAGTTCTATTCCAAGATCAATTTTTTTGTCCTCTGTCTGTACAGCTGCTTCTATGGCATTCTCAAGCAGATTTGCTAAAAGAATATTCAAATCAAAAAAATCAATTTCCATTTGCATTCCAACTTTTACATTACTTCTTACAACTAGTAGAACATAAAATAAGTATGCGATAGTTAAAATATATGTTATAATAGT